>NZ_CAUGKU010000008.1:0-110904 GCF_959600285.1 Veillonella magna
AAAAACAGTGGGCGAGGCAGAGGCTACTTACCCACAATCATGCCCGAAGCCTCATAAAATTCATACTGCCTTCCATCAATGCCCGTTCAAACGGAAAGGTAAAGGTACCGCCGGATGCTGTTCGTTCTTCTTCCGCCCGCACCAAGGCTGCCTGTCGTACTGCCTCGATAGGTTTTACCTTTTTTAATACCGCCACACGTTCTCTCGTTGCTGCTACAATCGTATCAAGAATCATACTGCGTCACCTCATTGGATAATTTGACAAACTGTTCCATACAACGCAAAGCTGCTCCACTGTCAATAAGTTCTGCCGCTCGCGCAATCCCGTCCGCTATGGTAAGCGACGGATCTGTCAAATGAAAGGCCATGCCCGCATTCAATAGTACCGCATTTCTTCGCGGACCTTGTTCGCCGCCGAGTACTGCTCTGGTAATTGCCGCATTCTCTTTGGCTTCGCCGCCGCGTAAATCACCATGGGCCGCATAAGTCATACCGTAATCAACCGGATCGAGCACATAACTTGTTACCGTTCCGTTATCGATTTCGCACACATAGGTTTTATCACATGCCGTAATTTCATCAAGGCCATCAAAGCCATGGACAACAGCACCGCGTTTAACACCTAGCTTAACCAGCACTTTCGCCAACGGCTCTACCAAGTCTTTATCATATACGCCCATGAGCTGAACGGTAGCACCGGCCGGATTGCTAAGAGGACCTAATACATTGAACACTGTGCGAATTCCTAACGCCTTACGTACCGGCGCTGCATATTTCATCGACTGATGATATACCGGTGCAAACATAAAGCACATTCCAGACTCGTTAAGAAGTTTGGCATTTTGCACTGCATTCAATTGCAGCTGTGCCCCTAGTGCTTCCAAACAATCGGCAGCTCCGCATTTACTGGATACACCGCGGTTACCATGCTTGGCTACTTTTACACCGCCGGCAGCAATAACAAATCCCGACGTGGTAGAAATATTAAACGTATTGGCACCGTCACCGCCGGTACCGACAATTTCGAACACATCTCCGTCATGCTGTACCGTCAGGCATGCATCGCGCATGGCTTGCGCAAACCCGCTGATTTCCTCAACCGTTTCTCCTTTTAAGCGAAGTGTAGCCAACAAGGCAGCAATCTGCGATTCGTTAGCTTCCCCCTTCATAATGCTCCCCATCGCGTTGCGCGCCAATTCGTATGTTAAATTCTCCCCGTTTATGATAGTATCTATTGCTTGCTGAATCATGGTTTTCACTCTCTTTCTAATTTTCTCTATGCTGTCCTCTTTTTCCTTTATATCTCTTATACCGATTCGCTATGGAGTCGGTCGTTGCTATGCTAAAAAATTGTTAAGCATTGTCATACCTTGCGGCGTCAAAATGGATTCCGGATGAAACTGTACGCCGTACACCGGATACGTTCGGTGCTCAACTGCCATAACAATACCATCCTCCGTACGAGCTGTAACCTTTAAATCGTCAGGCAGTGTACGGGGATCGATAACCAAGGAATGATATCGTGCCACCTCACATGTCTTGGGAATATTTTTAAACAAGCAGCTATCTACATCAACAGTTATCGTACTTGCCTTGCCGTGCATAATTTGCGGCGCATAGGTAACGGTAGCACCAAAGGCTTCACCGATGGCTTGATGTCCCAAGCAAATGCCCAAAATAGGAATCCGTCCTTTAAAGCGTTCTATGGTCTGTCCATAAATAACCGCTTCCGATGGTTTTCCCGGCCCCGGTGATAACACAATATGCGTTGGTGCCAAGGCTTCGATTTCATCGGGAGTAATTGCATCACTGCGCACCACTTTGATATCCGGATTAATACTGCCCAAGGCTTGGTACACATTGAAAGCAAAACTATCGTAATGATCAATTAACAGTATCATGCATCTTCACCGTCCTTTGTCATCGTTTTCGCAATTGTATGACTCATACCTTGGGCTGAATGGATTTCATTCTTATTTCCTAAGGTATCAGCAATGCGAATCGCTTCCATAACTGCCTTTGCTTTATTAATAGTCTCCTCGTATTCCATAGCCGGCATACTATCCGCCACAATACCCGCACCGGCTCGTACCGTAACGATACCGTCCATAAGAACAGCCATGCGAATACCGATACACATATCCATGTTACCGGTAACATCCAAGTATCCAATAGCCCCGCCATAAGCACCGCGCCGTGTACCTTCCATATCGGCTAGTAATTCAATAGCACGAACCTTGGGCGCACCCGATAAAGTGCCTGCCGGCAACATTGCTTCCAGTGCATCCAGCGCATCGCAATCATCACGCAAGTCACCTTCCACGGTAGAGCACACATGAATGACGTGGGAAAATTTTTCAATTCCCTTAAAGCGGGTTACTTCTACCGAGCCGAATCGACTCACCCGTCCTACATCGTTGCGACCAAGATCAACGAGCATCGTATGTTCCGCCAATTCCTTTTCATCCTTTAGTAATCCCGCCGCAATCCGTTCATCGTCTACTGCATTACGACCTCGCTTGCGCGTGCCTGCAATCGGATACGTAGTAACACGTCCGTCTTGCACCCGTACCAACGTTTCCGGAGACGCACCGGCAAGCTCTAAATTTTCGCCTCCCATGTAAAACATATACGGCGACGGATTTGTCGTTCGCAACACGCGGTATGTATTAAGCAAGCTACCTTCAAAGGGAGCGGACTGTGCATTGGATAACACAGCTTGGAAAATATCACCTTCCACTATGTGATGCTTCAACCGTTCCACGCCGGCCATGTAACCTTCCCGTGTAAACTCCGCCGTGAAATCACCTTGCAACTGACCGCCATCATCCAAATATTTACGTCGTCCCCCTACCGGAGCCGCTACCGGATGAATGTGATGTCCTTCTATTTGTTCGGCTAACGCAGCCAACTCAGCGCGAGCCACCTTATAGTTAACAGCCAAAGTATCCGTTGCCACCAATGCCACCAACACAATCTTCTGTCGATAGTGATCGAAGGCAATCACCTTATCAAAGAACATCAAGTCCACATCATACGCCGACGGACTGTCACCCTTGTCGTAATTGAAATGAATATGCGGCTCTACATAACCGATATACTCATAAGCTGCATAGCCAACAAAACCACCGATAAAGGGAGGTAGCCCTTGCAAACGCGGTGCCTTATATTGTGCTAACACGCGGCGTATAGCTTGCCTCGGTGTATCTGTAACCACCTGGCAGGTATCATCCGTTACCAATTCCACTGTTCCATTCTTGGCCCGAACTGTCAGCTGTGGCTTATAGCCTAGGAAAGAGTAGCGTCCCCAGTGTTCCTGTTGGTCCACACTTTCCAACAGAAACGCCGGTGTTCCCGCTTGCCGTAGCATTCGAAGTAACTCTATAGGGGTACATACATCGGCAAATAATTCAACGGTAATCGGCACTGCCTTATACGTATCGGCATAGGCTTTTACCGTTTCTAATGTTATCTCAGCCATCACTACTCTTCCTTTCCTGTACATATCGGGTAATTAACTCTCTTTTTTATCAATCAATTATATAAATAAAAAACCGCCCTCAGCAAAGCACAATCTGCTTTGCCAAGGACGGGTAAACTTACTATCGTTACAAAAGCCTTACGGCTCTTGTCATACAATCCGTATACTCGCGGTACCACCTTGATTGGATGTACATCCCTCTTTCGCAGGGTACTAACATACCCCTCATTGTTAACGCCAATGTCGCGTCGTTGAATACTCGGTCACTGCCATTACCGTTCGGTAATGTAACAATGCCTTTGACAACGCCCTCGGTGGTCCATTTAATAAGCTGCATTCTGTGAGATCTCAGCCATCCTCACTCTCTGTAAGCGCACTTCCTATTTTTATCTCCACCTCATAGGTTTGTGAGACATATATGTAATTTGTTCACACTTCGCGGATTGTTGTCCGCTTAAGTTGGTTATTATAGTACACGCATTTTGTCCGGTTGTCAATATACTATTTAAAATTTAACTGTAAATAATTAGAAAGAACCACAATAATGTATATAACTTCCTGTAATTATTTCCAATACACTTTATATACGATAGCCTTTTAATTCTATTCCGGAATTGCCGGCGGTGCCGGTTCTCTTCCCATCGCCTTTTCAATCCAGACGGTAACAACAAATACGATAACGCTAACTACCGATCCAAAAATGATGGACATAATGCCAAAAGGCTGACCGGCAATTTCCCAACCAAAGCCTGCCAAGGATCCCAGAACAATAGATGTAATACCGGCCCCCTTAGTCGCACCTTTCCAAGTAAGTCCCAAGAGGAAAGCTGCGAACGGTCCGGCCGAACGCATCGTAAAGGCAAATACTAAGAGAGGAATGATTGCCTTGCTGGCAAAGGAGATGCCGATAGCTACCAAGCCGAGGAAAAATACGCACCACCGACTGTATCGCGTCAACTGATCATCCGTAATATTCGGCACAAAATGACGTTCTAAAATATCTTTGGTAAACACCGTCGCTGCACCGAGTAAATCACCGGCACCGGATGACATCGTCGCCGAAGCCACCGCAGCCATAACAAGTCCGGCCATCACCGGCGGCATTAAATTCAGCGCTACCGTAGCTACGGCATTATTGGCTTCAATATTTGGGAATACCGCCAAAGCCACCAAACCCAATACAGCCGGAACAAAAGCAAAGAGAGCCATAACGATACCACAAATAATCGATCCCCATACAGCTGTTTTTTCATCCTTTGCTGCAAAGTAACGTTGCACCGATTCCTGCCCGGTAGAAAATGTCATAAAGTACATAATAATTAGACCAACAATTGTTTTCCAGCCTACTTTGGTAAAGCCCAATTGCTCCGGCGGTAACGCAGCTACCACGGCATGCCAGCCACCGGCTTCTTCCAATACAAAGGGCACAGCCAATGAAAAGCCACCTACCAATACAAAGAAATGGATGACATCTGTCAGTGTTACACTCCACATACCGCCGAACATCGTGTACAATACCAAGATTCCTCCGCATAGTAAAATAGATGCTTCCGTAGACATACCGGTCAGTACACTGATGATAGTAGCTGTCGCCGTAATTTGTACAGCCGCCAACGCAATAGTCGATACCATAGAGAGCACGGAGGTAATAAGATAACTGGACGTTCCGAATCGGCGACCAATAATTTCCGGTACCGTTGTTGCCATGGCCCTGCGCAATAAAGGTGCTACAAAGGAAACTAAAATAACCCCGATACCGGATGCTACCACATACCACCCTGCTGACAACCCCCATGAGCCGTAAGCCTTCGCCGCTACACCAACCGTACTGCCGCCACCGATTTCCGTAGCCGCCAATGTGCCTGCCGTCATCAACACACCAATACGTCGGCCGGCCAACAAATAGTCCGCGCTGTTTTTTACCCGAATATGGCTATATACGCCAACGGCCAGGTTGAGCACCAAATAGCCGATAACAATAACCCAGATAATTGTTAATGAATCCATACCCTACACTCCTTACAATTAATTAGAAAAATTAATTTAATAATTAGTACAAGGCCATCTTACCACAATCATAATTCAATAGCAATATAAATATCTGTTTTTAGCATATATACTAACTTTATAGAATATCATACGTATTAACCTGCAGAATACTTGTAAGAATCCCCGACAAATGCCGATATCATTTGCCGGGGATTTCTATTTTTACTATAAGTTATGTCCTGCTATACGTTGCTCGACCAATTCACGTTCCGACGGTCGATCCATAATGGCCGCTGCTCCTCGTTCACCTGTGCGGATGCGCACCGCATCGGCCACCTCGGTAACAAAAATTTTCCCATCACCGATTTGTCCCGTACGACAAGCACCGATTGCCGCATCAATAACATCATCTACTGCTACTTCGTAAACGATAATTTCAACCTTAATCTTAGGTAGCAAACTTACCTCTACCTGTTGACCTCGATATGTTTCTTTTAATCCCGTAGATAATCCACATCCATACACCTGTGATACGGTCATGCCTGTCACTCGTATAGCACGAAGCGCTTCCTTCAACGCTTCCAGTCGCTCCGGTCGCGTAATAATTTCCACTCGGTAAATGCCTGTACTCATGCTTCTATCCTCCATCATGACTTCCCTTCTCTCCATCACGGCTACTCTGTCATAGCCAATCGCTTGGCATCCTTAGCCGATGCCGTAGTATACTGCGGTGCATCAATCGGTTTTGAAAAACTAAGCGCGCCCAAGGAATCCATATACGCATACCCCCGTTCGCCATGTTCCAAAGCATCCATGCCCACAATCTGTTCGCCTTCATCGGCACGCACGCGCATGCATGCTTTCATAGCCAAGACAATAATTGCCGTAACCGCGATACCGTAAAGTGCGCAATATACAATACCTTCTACCTGAATCCATAGCTGCATGGGATTACCGAAGAACAACCCGTCTGCACCGGCTTCATTAACTGCCGTACTGGCAAATAGCCCTGTAGCAATAGCACCCCATAGGCCGCCTACACCGTGAATGCCGAAAGCATCCAGCGAGTCATCGTAGCCCAGCTTAGTTTTAATATGTGCCACACTGGTATAGCAAATGATGCCACCGATGAAGCCAATAGGCAATGCTGTCCATACCGGTACAAAACCGGCACCGGGCGTTATGGCAACCAAACCGGCAATAGCCCCGGAGGCTGCACCTAATGTAGTTGCCTTACCGGCCAACATACTTTCCGAAAGCATCCACCCGAGCATGCCCGTAGCCGCCGCTACCTGCGTAGTCACCATTGCATGCGCTGCCAACCCATTAGCAGCAAACGCACTGCCGCCATTAAAGCCAAACCAACCTAACCACAAGAAAGCCATACCGATTACTACCATGGGAATGTTATGAGGAATCATCGCCGTGCGTCCGTAACCGGCGCGCTTACCAATAAGCATGGCTGCTACTAAGCCGGAAATACCGGATAAAATATGAATAACCGTGCCGCCGGCAAAGTCGAGTACACCTTCATTGCGAAGCCAACCATCAACACCCCATACCCAATGAGCTACCGGATCATATACCAGCGTAGTCCACAAGGCAATAAAAATTAAAAAGGCACCGAATCGCATGCGTTCCACAAAAGCACCGGTAATAATGGCTGCCGTGATGATGGCGAACATCATCTGGAACAAGGCAAAGAGCATATGCGGAATTGTTGCCGAATACGCTTCTTCCGGCAGCATACCTACACCGGTAAACAGACTCCAATCAAAATTGCCGATGATATGATTTACATCAGGGCCAAAGGATAAACTATAACCAAATAATACCCACTGTACACTGATAATTCCAATTGCCGCCAAGCACTGCATAATCGTATTCAGTACATTTTTAGCTCGTACCATGCCGCCGTAAAATAACGCCAACGCCGGCGTCATAATCATTACAAACACCATTGATATCAGCATAAACGCCGTATCACCCGTATCGATTACCAATCGTTCCATATGCCTCTCTCCTTTGACAAACTATACCTACATCCGACAACAGAAAAAGCCCTCGTACGTCTACGAGGGCTCCATTGCCGATTACCAAGCTTGGTATATTTTATTTGATTGCATGATACCTTGTTTCAGACGAGGTGTCAATTATAAATCATCCTTAAATCCATGGCAATTATGCATATGGTTATTCTCAAAATACATATTGTCTAACACTACACCATCATATGCACATCATCACCTACGTTGTGACCCCATGCTATCTTTTCTAGTGTGCATCTTCACTTCTTTTCTACCAAATTATACGTTTATTCCTTCTCATCCTTACATGCAACAAAAAGCCCGTTAAGAGCTACCTGGGACTTCCTGCATTAACGTAGGATTCTTAGTAGCTCCCTAACGGGCTTTATATTATATATTTATGCGTATATATTTATGCACCGACGAAACGGTTTAAAGCGGCAGTACTGGTCATATGACGTTTGGTCATTCCCAATTCAGCCGGGCTGATGCCCAATGCCAAACCAATGAGCTGGCTCATGTGGATAATCGGCATATCTTTGTCGCTCGGTACATACTGTTTTGCTTCCTTCTGGAACATATCAAGCTGCATCTGGCACAACGGGCACGGCGTTACTACGCAATCAGCGCCTTCTTTGGCCGCGTCGGCATTGATGGAACCAGTCATGCGCATAACGGAATCATGCGCCGGATATACAGCGTGGAAACCACAGCAGTCAAGTTTACGAGAGAAGTCAATCGGAGTAGCCCCGATTGCTTTGATTACGTCAGCTAAGCTGGTCGGAATCTGGAAGTCTTCGAAACCAGTTTCTTCCTGCGGACGAAGCAGATGGCAACCATAGTATTCAGCTACGCGGAGACCGCTAAGCGGTTTCACTACTTTTGCCTTCAAGTTGTTCAAACCATAGTCACGAATCAACACCCATAAGAAATGCGTTACATCGCTGGTACCTTTATATTTTTTACCGGCTTGAGCCAAAATATTATTTACCCGTGCTTTTTGCACATCATCGCGATCCAATTCATTTTTAGCTTCGCGAAGCATAAGCGTACATGTGTTGCACACGGTCATCAAATCAAGCCCCTGTTCTTCAGCCAATGCAATATTGCGCGCATTGGTAGCCAACACTGCCAACGGATCGATATCCTGTACATGGGATGCACCACAGCAGGTCCAGCCATCGAGTTCTTCTATCTGAATACCCAATTTTTTAGCCACGGCTTTCGTAGCAACGTAGTCTTCTTTCGCTGCGCCTTCAAGAACGCAACCCGGGAAAAATGCGTATTTCATTATTTTTCTGCCTCCTCTGCTGCTTTAATAATGGTGCGCACGCCTTGGATACCGGTTACCGGTTTATGAGGCACAATCAATTCTAGCGGATTAATCTTACCATGAGCCCACAGACGCATAGCATAGAGACCCTGTTTTGCAGAATCTACAAGACCATCTGTTTTGAGACTCATCGTTACTTCGTTCAAGCGACCGGTCTTCATGAGGTCTTGCTTGAAGGCTACGGCATGGCGCGTACCCTTGTTGCTGAGGCCTGCGCGTGTAGCTACTGCACGAAGTTCGGAAATATCCTTAGCCGGTTTTAAGTGTTTCGGGCAACGGGAGATACAGTTCATGCAGTGAACGCATTTCCAGAGACCGTTTTCAAAAGCCGGATTAACATGTGCCATCGGAGCATCATCACGGGAATCTTTTACAAAACGGTTAGCTTTGGTATATACATACGGATCGAGGAAGTCTTCGCGACCGGCACTCAATTTATTACATTCGGATGCACAGCAACCGCAAAGAATACATTCAGTGTTAAGTACGAATTTTTTGAAATCGTCCGGAGTCTGACGAGTCGCTGTCGTCTTAGTGTATTCCGGTTTCATGAAAATCCACGGAGCTACCGTCTTAAGACGGTTAACCTTAGCTTCCCAATCTACTGCAAGGTCACGAATAACATCGAAGTTACCGATCGGTGCGATATCGAATTCATCGCTACCGAAACGTTCAGCCAATTCATCGATTTTACTTTCGCAGCCGAGCATAGCCTGACCGTTGATTTTAATGGAGCACGCACCGCAAACAGCACTACGGCAGGCAGCGATGAACGTCAAGCTCGGATCAATGGTGTCTTTAATTTTCTGCAGACCCCAAAGGATAGTACGGTCCGGTTCATAATCGAAGGTATAGGTCTGTACATAGGAGCGACCTTCGTTGTAGCGGTGGATATGATACGTAATCTGTCTCATCTTAGTACGTCCTTTCTTTTGGTTCGAAACGCGTAATTACAACATCGCTCTGGCCTACCTGGTATTCAC
This sequence comes from Veillonella magna, assembly GCF_959600285.1. NCBI lineage: Bacteria > Bacillati > Bacillota > Negativicutes > Veillonellales > Veillonellaceae > Veillonella > Veillonella magna. The sequence continues at coordinate 9,814 of NZ_CAUGKU010000008.1, forward strand.
CATCTTCACCGAGGCTGATGAGGGTATGGTTCAAGAAGTTAGCATCATCACGTTTCGTGAAGTCTTCACGCAAATGACTGCCGCGACTTTCCTTACGACGGAGAGCGCCGAGAACTACGGCTTTGGCTACCGTCAAGAGGCTGCCTACTTCTACATAGTTTACGAAGGCCATGTTAAACGTACGGTTAGAGTCACCTACGTAGCAAGTCTTGTATTCTTCAATCAATTTATTCAAGGTAGCAAGTGCTTCTTCCATCTTGGATGCTTCACGGAAGATGCCTACCTTATTCCACATAGCCAACGCCATTTCGTCACGGATTTCAGCAATCGGACGACCTTCGGTACGGCTTGTTACTTCCTTGAATTTTGCTTCCCAAGCGTTAGCTGCATCGTTCAACGCTTTTTCTGCATTTTTAGCGCTGTTGTTTTCTACATAAGCAATAGCACCTTCACCGGCTACTTTACCGAATACAACGGCATCAGCCAAGGAGTTACCACCCAAGCGGTTAGCACCATGGATAGATACACAGGAAGCTTCGCCGGCAGCGAAGAGACCCGGTACTACGGTAGCACAAGTTTTATAATCTTTTACATCGATACCGCCCATGGAGTAATGGCAAGTCGGACGAACCGGAATCGGCTGTACCAACGGATCCGCATGTTCGAAGGTAATTGCCAAGTCACGAATACCATGTAATTTTTCAAGAATCAATTCTCTCGGCAAATGACGAACGTCGGCTACAACGTATGCATCAAGACCGGTACCGCCAAAGCCACGACCTTCGGCGATTTCTGTTTCGATAGCTTTTGCTACCACGTCACGCGGAGCCAATTCCATTTTGCTCGGTGCGTATTTAGCCATGAAACGTTCACCTTTATTGTTCAAGAGGTAACCGCCTTCACCACGTACGGCTTCGGACATCAAGATACCGCTCTTACCAAGACCGGTCGGATGGAACTGTACCATTTCCGGGTCTTTCAAAGCACAACCGGCGCGGAAGCAAGCAGCCATGCCGTCACCTGTGGAAAGGTACGGATTGGACGTACGCGTCCAGAACATACGACCTGCACCACCGGTTGCAATAACTACAGCCGTAGCAGCGATTTTTTCTACGCGACCTTCCTTCATGTTCCAAGCAACTACACCGCCTACACTACCGTCATCGGCTTTAACGATGTCTAACATATACCAATCCTGAAGGAAGTGTACATTTTCCTTCAAGCACTGTTCATATAATGTATGCTCAATTACATGACCGGTTTTGTCGGCACTGTAGCAAGTACGCGGGTATGCCTGACCACCGAAGTTACGCTGAGCAATTTTGTTTTCATTTGTACGGGAGAACGGAGCACCGAAATAGTCTAATTCTTTGATGCATTCCGGGCAACGGCTGATAAAGAATTCGATAGCATCCTGGTCACCCAAGTAATCGCTACCTTTAACGGTATCGAAGATATGGTCCTCAATCGTATCTTCTTTGGCTACGTTATTCAACACACCGTTAATACCGCCCTGAGCCATTGCTGTAGCCGAACGGGTAGGATAAATTTTCGTAATAAGAGCTACGCGCAAACCTTCACGGGAAGCTGCTTCTAATGCTGCACGCTGACCTGCACCGCCGCTACCTACTACCAGAACATCAAACTGTTCCATAATGTACCTCCTCAACTGTACCTATTACCTATAGAGTAAGACGCGATAATCCCCTCCGGAATCTATCCGTCTCCATAGCTTACTGCTTAATTATAATGATTTTTTGATATTTTTGTCCAAAATCAAATACGCATAATTAAAATCATGCCCTTTAGCTGATAATTTATATCATTTATTAAAATACCTGATATTTTATAGGGATTTACAAAAAGAACGTACCTATCCAACAGCAAACTAACAGCATTATACCTACTTTTTCAGCCTATTTATCACTGCCTCTCAACTTGAAAAACAAACTATATTCATAACTTTCTATAAAGAAATTGAAAATAATTTTCACAGATTTTTTCGCACTATGCACTCTTCCGTCAAAAAAACGTCCAATGTATGCAAAAAACACAATCATATAACCTTTTTTGCATTTGACGTCATACTACTTCATAGTTTTCTCATACCGACTCTTTATACTGTATCAAAGAATACTATATAATAGAAAAAAGAAGATGGTCTACATTTTATTGGCCATCGCTTAGATTGCTCTATGCTAAGGGGGATTGCAATGAAAATACTTGTTGTAGAAGATGAAGAGATGCTAAATAATATTATTGCTAAACGTTTACGCGTGGAAAGTATGACCGTCGATTGCTGCTTTAACGGCGAAGAAGCACTGGACTATTTAAGTACATCCGGCTACGACGTAGTCATCATGGATATTATGATGCCAAAGATGGATGGTCTCAGTGTCTTGAAACACATGCGTGAAGAAGGCAACAAAACACCGGTACTCTTTTTGACGGCTAAGGATTCTCTGCAGGATAAGGTAGACGGACTTAACTTAGGCGGCGACGATTACTTAGTAAAGCCTTTCGAATTCGAAGAACTTATTGCTCGCGTCTATGCCTTGGCACGCCGTAGCAATAACCAAGCGCACGACGATCTCGTAGCCGGTCCGCTGACCATTAATAGTCGCAGCCGTTCTGTTGTATTGAACGGAGAACCCATTATTCTTACTGCTAAGGAATTTGATTTATTGTACTATTTGGCAAGCAACCAAAACATTGTGCTATCCCGGCAACAAATCTTAGATCATGTCTGGGAATATGATTACGAAAGCTATTCCAATTTGATTGATGTATACATTAAGGATGTACGTAAGAAAATTGATACCGGTGATGGCACCAAGCTAATCCATACGGTACGAGGAGTCGGTTATGTTTTCAAAGTGGAGAAGTGATTCCGCCGGCGATGGCTTTAGCTTTCGCCGTCTGTGTACCCACCTAAAAACAATATCCCGGCAAAGCATCGGTTACAATCTGCGCCGCCTGCCTTTGACTATTAAAATCACCGGTTGGTATTCCATCTTCTTGTTGCTCATGCTCCTGTTGCTTTCCACCTTTATCATGCAGTTCACCAATCTGTGGGAAGATTCGGAGCTGCGCGGTGAGCTTCAGGCTACCGTCATCAACGTAGCCGATAATCCCAAACGTTTCCATCCGTATCACGACGGCATCTTCATGGTCATGTACACCGATAACGGCATTGCCGTAAAAGGTGCCATTCCCGATGGATTCCCTAGTGGTATCATCTTGTCACCTCATCGCATTACAGAGCTAACCACCAAAGAATCTACCTACTACTATTATGACTCACCCAGTCATAGCGGTGAATTTCACGGTTGGGTACGCGGCATTTTACCGGTAACAACCATCAACCGTCGTACCAATATTATGCTCATGGCTCTCATGTTTGGCGGCCTTGCTTTTCTTGTTATCGGTACCTGTGGCGGTTATTGGTTAATTAAGCGCGGCCTGAAACCGATTCGTATGATTACCCAAACGGCAGCGGAAATCGGTCGCAACCGTGACTTGTCCCAACGTATTGAACAGACCGTCAACAGTCATGACGAGATTGCTACCTTATCGGATACATTTAACGGCATGCTGACGAACCTGGAAGAATCATCGATGCGCGAAAAGCAGTTTAGCTCCGATGTATCCCATGAATTGCGTACACCGATTGCCGTTATTCAGGCCGAAAGCGATTACGGTCGTACCTACATTACATCCGTGGAAGAAGCGAAGGAAAGCTTTGAGCACATCTTTAAACAAAGTCGTTTTATGACGTCGATGGTAACTCAACTTCTCGACGTGGCTCGTCTTGACACGATGCGCGATATCGAAATGCGCCCCTTCAATCTTTCACAATTTTTAGAAGACATCAGCCAAGGCTATTCCCGCTTATGTGCCGATAAGAATCTTACCTTCGATACCCAAATCGCACAGCACTTACAAATCGTAGGAAATCCAACATTCTTAAAACGTGCTATCGGTAATCTTCTGGACAATGCTATGAAGTTTACCACGGACAAAGTTGGTATCAGTGCAAAAAATCATGATGGAACAGTACGCATCATTGTAAGCGACAATGGTATCGGCATTCAAGAAAGTGATTTGACCAAAATTTGGGATCGCTTATATCAAGTGGAAACATCACGTACCAAATCCAATAATCAGGGATTGGGACTGGGTTTATACTTTGTACAAAATGTAATTAAACTACACGGTGCTAAGGCCTACGCACGCAGTACACCTAACGTTAAAACAGAATTCATTTTAGAATTTGATGAATTCATAGAATCAACTAACGACAAATAAATTTAAAATCTTTCATAAATTTCATTTTCTTTTCATTTTTCCTTTGTATACTCTAACCATCAAGTGAGAGGTAATGACGATACCCCATCGGCATTACATTACCATTAGTTGCAGGGAACGGTATTGGTTTGAATCCTCCCTGTTCATCCAATGCTGGCGGCTAAAGGCTTTCATTTGATTAACACTAACACTCCCCTTACATGAAAAGCAGGAATTCTCCCCGAATTCCTGCTTTTCAATTGCCTGCATTCATTTCTTTTTTGTCGTATGAACGTAAGAGTGTTGTGTATAGTGATAGTGTCTTGTCTATAACCCGATCGTCGTGGACTGACACGCACCCTAATATGCCGACAGGCCCCCGGCTCTACACTACCGTAGAGCCGGGGGCCTGTTGCTTTATATATTCTGTTTATCTGTAAAGCTATGTGGTTATGTTTAGGTTATGTAGTGAAAACTCAGTGAATCAAAGTTACTTATGAAGAATGATGGTTTTTAATTATTTATCGCTTACATCATAGAAGCCACTCGGATTTTCCGCCAAGTTGATAAGAATATTTTTCTTCTGGCTGTAATGTTCGAGCATCATCTTATGCGTTTCACGACCGATACCGGATTGCTTGTAACCACCGAACGGAGCCCCTGCCGGGATTGCATTATAGGTATTTACCCACATACGACCGGTTTCGATAGCACGTGCTACACGGATAGCACGGTTGATATCGCGGGTCCATACACCACCGCCAAGACCGTAAATGCTATCGTTAGCCATCTTAATTACATCGGCTTCGTCGTGGAATTTAATAACAACGGCAACCGGCCCAAAGATTTCTTCCTGGGCTACACGCATATCATTGGTTACATCGACGATCAACGTTGGACGTACGAAGCAACCGTTACCGAGCTCGCCATCAGTAATGCGTTCACCGCCGGCCAAAACGCGAGCGCCTTCGTTCTTGGCAATATCAACATATTCAAGAATCTTCTTAACCTGGCCTTCGTAAATCTGTGCACCCATCTGCGTATCTTCGTTCCACGGCAAGCCAACCTTTACTTTTTCAAAATGTTTTGCCAATTCCGTTACGAATTTATCGTAAATGGTATCTTGTACGAAGATACGGGAACCGGCGCAGCATACCTGGCCCTGGTTGAAGAGGATACCCAACATAGCACCATCCATAGCCATGTCCCATTTAGCATCTTCGAAGAAAATGTTAGCGGATTTACCACCCAATTCGAGAGTTGCCGGAATCAAACGAGACGATGCAGCCTGGTATACGCTGAGACCAACTTCGGTAGAACCGGTGAAGGCCAATTTGCTGAAGCCCGGATGATCCAAGATATACTGACCGGATTTAGAACCTTTACCGGTAATAATATTTACAACACCGGCCGGTAAAATGTCAGCCAACAAAGAACCGAATTCAAGAAGGCTCAAGGAGGTATGGCTGGACGGTTTAATAACTACCGTACAACCGGCGGCCAATGCCGGTGCCAATTTCCAAGCAGCCATGAGGAACGGGAAGTTCCACGGAATAACCTGACCGACTACACCGATTGGTTCGTTCAAAATCAAGGACAATGTATTGTTATCGAGCATAGTAGCGGAACCTTCTTCGGCGCGAATAACACCGGCGAAGTAACGGAAGTGATCGATAGCGAACGGAACATCAACGTTCATTGTTTCGCGAATCGGTTTACCGTTGTCATAGGTTTCTACCATAGCAAAATGTTCTTTTTTAGCTTCCAATGCATCAGCGATTTTCAAAAGATAATCGGCACGTTCAATCGGTGTCGTTTTTTTCCAAGTTTCAAAAGCAACCGTTGCTGCATCTACGGCAGCGTCTACATCTTCCTTCGTAGCTTCTGCACAGTGAGCAAGCAATTCACCGGTGGCCGGGCTGTATGCTGCATACGTAGCACCGTCGGATGCCGGACGCCATTCGTTATTAATCAACAAGCCATAGGTTTCTTTCAATGTTACGCTCATAGGTATAGCCTCCTTTGTAAAAGCCGGGTATTCGTATTGAATACCACCAGGGACGACATAGCGTCGCCGTCATATATCCAATCAAAGTTAACTGTACATCTCATCTAACATCTTCGATGTACTTTTATTATATCACTCAATCGATATTTTTCAATTTAATTTTATTGTCCCGCGTAACAAAAATAGGAGCCTTCTCGTCGAGAAAGCTCCTATTCTGTACTTAATCTTGTATACAAAAAGCCTAGCTATTATCACTATCTTAAAGGATTCTATATATTATATTTCCCCGGGACGGTTTCTGACCCCAACTACCCATACACGGTATACCCGAATGCCTACTACAGCAAGTAATACACCGGTAATGAGAAATACATATTGGATGCCGATAACCGTAGTAACAATACTGGCAAACAACGGACCTACCATACAGCCAAACTGCTGAGCTGTCGTCGACATGCCGAAGACACGGCCGCGTACACCCGGCTCCGTATTCACCGTAACTGCCGCACTCAAGGAAGGGTTTACACCAACGATAAAGCAGCCTACCAATACCTGAAGCGCACCGAACCACCAAATGCCGAAAGGCAAACTTTGCAATAACAGTACGATGCCCGTACCTGTCAAGGCAAAGGAAATCGCTTTAAAATATCCCTTTCGCTGTCCAAAGGACGCCCATAAATTCGTCGTTACCACACCGGCCATACCGCCGATACTTAAAATCATACCGGACAACATGGCGGCTCCTTCCATAGTGCCTTGCATGCGTCCTACATATAATGCCAAGATCGGTTGCAACATCAAAATAGCCCCTTGCATAATGAAGAAGAGCCACAATAATTCCGTCAGCACTTTCTTGCTGCGCACGATACGCCAATCATCACGAAGCGATGTTTTCTTCGCCTGCTGTCGTTCCTCTTCACTCATCGCTACATGCGGTTCCTTGACAAAGAAATACACCACCGCCGCCGCAACGAAAAGAACAATCCCGGCTACGTAAAATACCGGTCGCATACCGATGACCGATTCTACCATCCCACCTAACGACGGGCCGATAACATTCCCGACGATCAAGCCTGTCTGAAAAATTCCCAAGGCCGTCCCCGCTTTTTCTTGGGGTACACTAAGCGATACCATCGTCATAGCCGCCGGCATAAAGCCATTGGCAAATCCCATCAAGGCGCGCGTCAAGAACAGCTGCCATTGGTCGGTAACCATTCCTGTCAAAATATAGGTAATGCCGATCAACACAGCGGCACGAATAGCCATAATCTTTTTCCCATGTGTATCCGCCATTCGTCCCCAAATAGGAGCCATAATACCGGCCACTAAAAAGGTCACCGAAAATACGACACCGGACCACATGGCAACACTGCCTTCACTGACGCCCAGCTCTAACAAATACACCGGCAAAAACGGAACCAGCATTGTATAGCAAATAGATAATGCCGCCATACAGACGGATAAAATCCATACATTTCGCATACCTCCGGTTGTATGATCCATAGAATCCCTTCCTTCTTCTGCTTTATAACCTTATATATACTAATATATTTATATTACTATATATCCAACATCATAATAACTGTATATCCATAACACTATGATAACGAAATATTTCTGTCACCATAACACTCTATGCAACACAGAAAACTCCTTGAAGCCATACTTCAAGGAGTTCCTACACATACTTCATAGTACATACCGTACCTACACATACCAATTACCGTACATACAACTACACTTTTTGTTCTCGTTTCGTTAATTGAGCCAACATTTTATAAAGTAAACGGTACATCGTTTCAAATTCTTCTTCCGTCAAATGTACTCGCTTTGCCATTTCCCGTGGCACCGATAACGCCTTTTCATGAAGCGCTTCGCCTTCTTCGGTAATAGTAATAATCACCGTACGTTCATCGGCCTTTGACCGTTCCCGCGTCAGAAAGCCTTTCGCTTCCATCTTACGCAACAGCGGCGTCAATGTGCCGGAATCAAGATATAAATACTGTCCCAAGCACTTTACATTCATCTGTTTATGCTCCCACAGCACCATCATAACAATGTACTGCGTATACGTTAAATTCAGCGGATCCAGTAACGGCTGGTAAGCGCGAACTATTTCCTTTGCACAGGCGTACAAGGGAAAGCATAACTGATTTTTTAATGCTAATAAATCGTCATTCATCAGTTTGTTATCTCCTTATACAAAATAATTTATCACAATATAATTCTATACAACTCCCCATAAGATGTCAAGAAAGCAGCGCCTCATAGATAGGTGGAAACGAATAAATGCGCAACCGACACTCGGCGCGCATTCATATCGCTACATATCAAATTTCTTGTCCAATACATCCTGTAACGTAACACCGCTCATATACTCGCGGAACTGCGTTTGCATATGCTCCCATAACGGCAATGTCATACATGTCTTACTGCGAGGGCATTGATTTTCTTCCGTTTCAAGGCAAGCGACCAATGCAATCGAGTCTTCTGCTACGCGGAGAATATCATACACGGTGTAGTCCTTCGGTTCCTTCGTCAACCGGTACCCACCGTACTTACCGCGCACGCTCTTTACGTACCCTGCTGCACTGAGTCTGGCGACGATGCCCTCCAAATATTTATCGGAAATATCCTGACGCTCCGCAATTTCGCGAATCGATACGTTTTTATTTTGGCTATGCTCTGCCAAATCGACAAGTACACGTAATGCATAGCGACCTTTCGTAGAAATCTTCATACTTAATACCCCTTTCAGAGTAGGAATTGATACACACATTATAGCATACCTCATATGCAAAATGAAGAGTCTCCAAGGTATATATTTAGCTATCAGTACGGATAACAACTTTATTGGCTCTCCCCAGAAACGGATGTCCATGGTACAATAAACTTGAAATCAATTTATCAACGATTTCAGAGGTATATTTTTACGGAGGTGTAAAAATGTTAGAAAAACTGTTTGCTCTCCAAGAGAGAAACACCACCGTTAAGACGGAAATCATCGCCGGCTTAACGACCTTTATTACCATGGCCTACATTCTCTTCCTGGCACCTAACATCTTAGGTATTGCCGGCATGGATAAGGATGCGGTACTCATCGCCACTGCCTTGGGCGGCGGTCTTGTAACCATTGCCATGGGCCTTTTTGTTAACTACCCGATTTGCCTGGCACCGGGCGTAGGCCTGCTCGCCTTTTACGCATTCACCGTCGTACTCGGCATGGGTATTCCTTGGCAAACGGCATTAGGTGCTGTCTTCATTTCCGGTATCGTCTTTCTCGTACTGACCTTAACCACCGTGCGCCAAATGATTGTTGAAGGGATTCCGGCTTCAATGAAAATTGCCATTACCGTCGGTATCGGTCTCTTCATTACTATTATAGGTTTAAAATTATCCGGCTTAATGACCATTACCCTTTCGCTGTTACCGGATACGGTGGCACAGGTAGCGGCTACCAAGGGGCATCTAACACCAAGCTCTACGGAAACCTTACTCACCATGGGTAATCTAGCCGATCCGCAAGTACTGCTCGCTCTCTTCGGTTTGTTCTTTACCGCCATTCTCATGGCCCGCCGCGTACAAGGGGCTCTTCTCATCGGTGTTATTGCTACCACTTTGTTGGCCTATATCACCGGTAACGCACAGCTGCCGCAGAACTTCAGTATTATTTCCGTTCCGGATTTTAGTAAAGCTGCGTTCTTCCAGCTGGATATTCCCGGCGCCTTTCATATGGGACTTGTGACGATTATCTTTTCGTTCACCTTTGTAGAATTGTTCGACTCCATGGGTACTTTGATTGGTACCGCTACCAAAGCGGGAATTGCAAAACCGAAGGAAGGTAAATTCCCCGGACTCGGCAAAGCAATGACTGTTGATGCCGTCGGCGTAAGCTTTGGTTCCTTACTCGGTACCAGTACCATTACCGCTTTCGTAGAAAGTGCATCCGGTGTCGGCGCCGGCGGACGTACGGGCTTAACCGCCGTTACCTGCGGTATTATGTTCCTGTTATGTCTTTTCTTCGCACCGATCATCACCTTAGTACCTAACTGCGCTACCTCCCCGGTATTGATTTTGGTAGGTGCCTTGATGATGGAAGCCATTAAAGATATCGATTTCAGCGACTGGACCGAAGGGTTCCCGGCCTTCCTCGTTATTGCATTAATGCCGTTTACTTACAGCATTGCCAACGGTGTGGCTGCCGGTCTTATCGTATATCCGTTGATGAAAATCGTAGCCGGTCGTACAAGCGAAGTAAAATGGATTATGTATCCCCTCGCTCTTATCGTACTCATCCGTTACATTTGGTACTAATTTCCTAGTATACGCATACCTCTGAATCTAAAAAACTCTTACCTACGGGACGCCATCACAAATTGATGGTCACCCAAGGTAAGAGTTTTTTCTTTGCTTAGCTTTCTTTGCCTGGCTTTCTTTATTTAGTTTTCTTTGCCTGGCTGTCTTTATTTAGCTTTCTTCGCTTAGCTTTCTTTATTCATGACCCACAAAGCTATACATTTTCTACTTCATCATATTTGTGGCCTTATACTTATACTTATACTTCTACTACCACGCGCTGACCGGTTCTTAAAGATGTAAAGCACACCTTCGATGCACGCAGAGAAAATGTCTTACCTTCCACCGCCGTTCCGTATAAACCATCGTATCGCAAGGGATGACCGATATGCGCCATGGCTACACGAATTTGATGCGTCTTGCCCGTATAAAGGCGAATGCACACCGTCGATACATCATCGCCGGCAGTGATCACCGTATACGCCGTCTTAGTTAGCTTGCCTTCTTCATGCACTTCGTAATGAATTCCATCCTTGCTGCGCCGCATGGGAAGCTCAATTACGCCGTCACCTTCCAAACGACCTACCACTTCGGCGGTATACCATTTTTCCAGACTATTCTCTTCCAACTGCTGTTGGTACAAGCTCTGGGCCAAGCCGCTTTTTGCCACAATTAAAAGACCGGATGTATCGCGATCCAAACGATTTAGAAAGCGCACCTTGCGCCATTCTTTCTGCGCTTTGAAATACGCCGCAATCCGATTGGCCATGGATTCCTGTCCGGCAGAATTTACCGTCAATCCCACCGGCTTATCGACCATCAACAAATCCTCATCTTCATAGGCAATGGTTAACGGTCCTTCCATCGGTTCGTGATCGATAGTTTCCTTCGGCATCTGCAAACGCAATTCGTCACCGCTCGTTACAATTGTTTTCGGATTCGCCTTTCTGTCATTGACGAGAACTAGCTTTTCTTGAAACAGCGTCTTCATCGCTGACCGCGGATAGCCTTCCGTATCAAGCCACGCTCCCAATGTCATGTTGGTAGCCTCATCGGTAATCAGTCGCACCCAATCATCGGGCCGTTTTGTTTTTCGTGCCATACCTGTGCTCCTTTCACTTACGCTCCACCAGTTCCTTCGGCAAATACGCCAGGAACGGGCTTTCACTCCACGGTGCCCCGCGGTGATTCGTCGTAATATAACTAATGGTCAACTGCTTCTTCGCCCGCGTCAAAGCTACATAAAACAAACGCTTCTCTTCCTCTTCCTTGCCCTCTCGTATGGCCAACATTCCCGGGAAGACACCGACATTCATATTCGCCAAAAACACATAATCAAACTCGCTGCCCTTTGCTTGATGCACCGTGATAATCGGAATACGCGTTTCGTTTTTAATACGCTGATCCGGTTCACCGGCAGTAAGCGCCGCCTGCTGCAATATACGGCGCAGACAATCGGGACCGCTTAGCTCACTTTCTTCTTGCTCCAGCTGTTCCATCATGCGATACAAATCTCGAATATACTCCACTCGTTGTTCCTCACGGGCTTGCTTATAATATTGCAGCACGCCCATGTCATTCATGATGTATGCCAGTAGCTGCGTCGGTCGTTCGCTTTTACTCTTGCGCCGCAATGTAGCCATTTGAGAGGCAATCGTAGCAAAGGCATTTTTGTACGAACCGATTAATGCACGCCGACGATCCGCGGTAGGCTCAATATTCTCCTTCACCGCATACAATAAAAGCAGCGCCGTCGCCCGAATATCATCCAAAGCATTATGCGTCGGCTTGTGATCGATGGGAAAATATTCACTCAAAAATCCCAGCTTATGATTTAACAAATTCGGATAAAACCGGCGATAAATATCGAGCGTATCGTACACCGCACTAAATCTCGGTTGCGGCAAATGATGACGGTGTAACTCACTGCCGAGAATGCTGATATCATAGCCTACGTTATGACCGACGATAACCGCATCCTTGGCAAACTCCACGAAATCGGCTAGCACCGCTTCTGCCGGTTCACCGTGTTCCTTCAACCATTCATCACTAAAGCCATGTACGGCCTGTGAGTCCCCAACGGATTTTGTAGGGCAAATAAATCGCTCGAAGCATTCCGCCTCACTGCCGTCTGCGCCCAACCGAATGGCCGCTATCTGAATAATTTCATCCGTCGTCGTATCCGTTCCCGTGCTTTCCACATCGAAAACAACTACCTTGCCAGCGCTAAGACCTTCCAACAGACGCTGATACGGTTCCCCTTCAAAGATGGCCATGTCGAAGAAATCCGTCAACGTCAATCCGGCCTGGCGCGTGTCCGCACTTTCAATCGCCTGAATACGCGCTTCGCCTATCCCCTTGACATACCGCTTGCTGATACGCTTGGCACTGACGCTGTCATGCGAGTTAAGAAGTAATTTAAAATACGCCATAATGTCCTTAATCTCTTGGCGACGGAAAAATTTAAACTCATCAATGATCATAAACTCCCGTTGTTCTTCCGGCGGCAGATGCACATTTAAATTGGCAAACAACCGACTCAAATATTGAGCTCGCTTATTGTTGCGTACCAAGATACCTACATTGCTGTCCTTCGGCAAGCTGCGTATGGCATCGAAAATATACGCCCCTTCCTTCCATTCCGTCGGTGCGCCATGAATCGTAATAGGCGTTCCCGCATCACCGGTCACGGCGTACGGCGTTTCCTCATAGAAATCATCAATAATATCCGGGAACATCGCCTGCAGCACGGCCAGCGATGCTTTGAACAAGGTTTGGTTCGCCCGGTAATTTTCATAAAAGACCACCGTCATCGGCGAAAACTCATCGCGATAGGCTTTCAGCAAGGCCAACGGATCCGAACCGCGCCACTCGTAAATCGTTTGGAAATAATCACCGCATAGCAGCACATGATTGCCCTGCCACAACACTTTCATCACTTCGCACTCCAGCGCACTGGTATCCTGCATTTCATCAATGGCAATATACTTGTACCGCCGCTGCCAACGATGACGCACCTCTTCATTTTGAAACAGGCGATGCACGCGAGTAATCAAATCCGTAAAATCCACACCGTGTACCTGCTGCAACGCTTCCTCATAAGCTACCATGATTCTGTATCCGTCATACTCAAAACGACGCTGCACATCACCCATGATAAAACTATCTGCACCGCCTAACAAGCGAAGCATAGTTTGTTTTTCTTCCGCATAGGCCCGGCGAATGGTGTGCTTATAATCCTCGGTAGAGCTGTCCGAATAGAAACCGTACCGCGAACGGGCTTCCTTCACCCAAGCCACCAAATTTTGGAACTCTATGTCCTTCATGCCTGCCGGCTTTAACGGTGCCAACAGCTCCTTGCAATCTTCCTCGTCATAAATGGTAATATCCGTAAACAGATCATCCTGTCTCTTGCTTTCCTCTGCAAGCAGGGCATAACAAAAGCTGTGAAAGGTACTTACTTCCACAGCCTTCGCCTTAGGACCTACCTTGCCGGCGATGCGTTCCTTCATTTCACGACATGCCTTATTGGTAAAAGTCATGCATAAAATTTCTTCACCGGCGGCGCGGCCGCTTTCAATAATATGCGCCACGCGATAGGCCAATGTATTTGTTTTTCCTGTGCCTGCCGAGGCCAACAAGAGAATGTTGCGATCCAGCTCATTTACAATTCGCTGTTGAGCTGCATTCAATCGTACCATTCTCTACTCCTACGCACCAAAATAATCCCATAATCCTACGGCTACAATCGGCAGCGGTCCGAACAATGCCATAAGCGCCCACATCATAATTCCCAAATCGATGGGAATACCGAAGTACGCCGTGGCAATATAATACGCCGCATACCCGGTAATCACGTGAATGATTACCTTCTTCACCGTATAAAACGCTAATTTAAAAAGTACAATGACCGCAATAACGCCCAAAATACCTTGCATTGTAATATCCATCAAAAACGCCTCACATCTCTTGACGATTGGTTACCGCCCCGCCTAAGGTGACCTCATCGGCGTATTCAATATCGCCGCCGACCGGTACACCGCGGGCAATGCGGGTGACCTTAATCCCGCTGGGTTGTAAAAGACGGGCAATGTACAGCGCCGTCGCTTCCCCTTCCACATCGGGATCCGTCGCCAAAATTACTTCGTTTACCACACCGTCCCGAAGCCGAGCAATCAATTCTTTAATGCGAATATCGCCGGCACCGATGCCTTCCATCGGCGACAAAGCTCCTTCCAATACATGATATAAACCCTTGTAGTCGCCGCTGCGTTCGATAGCCATCACGTCGCGCGATGTTTCCACCACGCAAATCGTCGTGTGGTCACGGTTTTCGTTAGCACAGAATTCACAAGGATCCTGCGCCGATAAATTAAAGCAAATCGAACAATGCTTGGTAGCTTCCTTCGCCGCCGTAATCGTCGCCACCAATCGATCCACCTCTTCCGGTGGCAACTCCACCAGATGATACGCCAACCGACGAGCCGACTTCGCACCGATGCCGGGCAAACGACGCAGCTCCTCTACCAAACGTTCCAATGCGTTCGTCATGTTACTGCCTACCTTAGTTCTTAGAACATACCCGGCAATTTCAAACCGCCCGTTACTTTGCTCATTTCCTGAGACAACATGTCATCCACTTTTTTGGACGCTTCGTTAACAGCCGCCAAAATCAAATCTTCTAACATTTCCACATCTTCCGGATCTACCGTAGCCGGATCGATTTTAATGGACTGTACCAATTTTTCACCGTTCATCACAACGGATACAACACCGCCGCCAACGGATGCATCTACGGTACGCGTCTTTAACTCTTCCTGCATCTTTGCCATTTCAGCCTGCATTTTCTGTACTTTTTTCATCATGCCCTGCATGTTACCCATATTACCGAACATTATTTGTCCTCCTGATCATCATCTATTACTTCTACATATATATCATTACCGTCCGCCGCCGCTTGTGCGAGGGCCCCGAGTAATACCGGATTGGCCAGCTCCTCTTCACGACAATGGTTAGGATCCCATTTGGGGAGCTTCGTTATATCCACTGTTGCTTCATCGGATGGCTTTGTCACAATCATGCCGCTGCCGAAATCATCCACATCGGCCGGTAACCCATCAACGCGTTCCCGCATTGCATGGGGCGTATCACCGGATGCCTTTGCTTCATCGCCACCGGTTTTCGCCTGGTCAGTTGCGGTTTGACCGACTACCTTACGCGCACCGACCGAAGCGGTATCCGTCGGCGCAGTATGCGGCACCGTACCCCTAACCGTAGTATGCGCCGGCGCATCGTTAGCCGTAGCACGCTCTACTCTATCATTGGCACCGGTATCTGCCGATGCCGTAACAGCTGCCGTAGATTCCTTCGTCGGTACTGCCGGATGTTCCTTAGATGCTGCGCCGTGTCCGCCACCGCCTCGTGCCGCTGCACGATAGGACTTATCCTCCGGCGTATTGCTGCCAACGGCCAGCACCGTCACCGCATGACCCATCACCGCAGAAAACGCCTGCGTGGCTTCCTTCACTACCTTATCGGTAGTAGCCATTTTCACATTGAAATCCGTATTAAAGGCAATCACCGCTTTGGTGTTATCTACATAAATGAGTTGCCCCATCCGATAAAAGCCGGCACTCATAAGCATTTTTTTGCCCTGCATCCATTGTAACACACGGCCCTGAATTCCTCTATACTCACCGGGCGGTAAAATTCCTTCGCCAATCTCTGCAGCCACACCGCTGCTGGTAGTCCCTAAGGTACTGAACGTCGGTGCCGTTCCTGCTGACGTATGCGTCTCTGTTTCTCTTTGTGATTGTGGTGGCACAGCTCCTATACCGTTTGACACAGGCGAAGCACTTGCCTTCGACGGAGGCGGTACCTGACCTACCCTGTGCGTCGGCTGCTGCGGCGATTGTTGTGGTATCTGTCCCCGCGGCGGAATCGTACCCGGTTTTCCCGGCGGCACCGTACCCGGTTTTCTCGGTGGTACTATGCCCGGTATCCCCAGCGGTACGCTTCCCGGTTGACTCGGCATTGTCACGTTCTGCGTTGCCATTTGTGGCTGTGCCATACGCATAGCCCCGGTCGTGTTCGATTCGGTCGCAGTAACAGCGGACGTATCTATTGACGGTCCTTGCCCACTACCGGCAGGACTAATCGCTACACCGCACTCTACCGAATGTTCCAGCTGTGACAACCGCGTTTTCAAACCATCATCGTCCGCATCCAACCTAAATTCTATTGCAGCCAAGCGATCTTCCAATTCACTGTCGCTGACACGCGCTCGTGCCGCCAACGCCAGCAAACCTACCTCGATAACCGTGCGCGGATTATCTACGCGCTTCGCATCATTTTGAATTGACTGCAAGGCTCGCACATAGCTGTCAATCTGACCGGCCGAGATGGCCTGTACCTGTGCCTCGAAATCGTCCTTGAAGGAATCGTAAATTTGTAGCTCCTCCGCCTCAGGCATAACCTTTGCCACCAACAACGCTCGTAAATGTTCGGTCAAGGCCGACACCATTTGCTTCGTATCGCGTCCTTCCGAAAGTGCCGATTGAATAGCCAAGAGCATAGCCGCCCCGTCACCGTGCATGATATGCGACACCATGTCGATAACCCATTTCTTACTGACAAGCCCGATCATGGATTCTACATGGGCAATGGTGATCACATCATCCGTCATGCCCGAACACTGGTCGAGAATACTCAGTGCATCGCGAAGTCCTCCGTCCGCATGCACCGCGATAAGCCGTGCCGCTTTGGGATCAAGCTGTATGCCACTACCTTCGGCTACATGTAACAAATGCTCCGTAATATCCTGCGCCGTAATGCGACGGAAGGTATAGCGTTGACACCTGGACAAAATCGTAACCGGAATCTTCTCCGGTTCCGTCGTCGCAAAAATAAACATAATATGTGCCGGTGGCTCTTCGATTGTCTTAAGTAAAGCATTCCACGCTTCGTTTGTCAGCATGTGCGCTTCGTCGATAATAAAAATTTTCTTGCGCCCCTCTACGGGCATAAACTTTGCACTTTCACGGAGCGCTCGCACTTCATCAATACCTCGATTTGATGCGGCATCAATTTCAAGCACATCCATAGAACGACCTTCGAGAATTTGTTTACACGAAGTACATTCGTTACACGGATGATCCGTCGGTCCCTTTTCACAATTAATGGCGCGAGCAAAAATTTTTGCAATGCTCGTCTTACCCGTACCGCGCGGTCCGGAGAACAAATACGCATGCGCTACCTTGTCCTCGCGGATAGCCCGCATCAACGTTTCGCTCACTTGCTTTTGTCCGACTACATCCGTAAAATCCTTCGGCCGCCACCGCCGATACAATGCCATATAGCTCATGACGATTCTCTCCTTTCCCGTTAAATTTTATCCGTATATGAAAAAAAGCAGCGCTATCGCTGCTTTACTACTCATAGCACTCGATTATGACAGTTCCACAGGTACCCTCGTGGCACAAAGAGGTTACCGCTTAGTGCTGCTATCTCTCGATCCTGACACGGTTCACAGGCCTCCCTTGCACGAGCCCCGCAGAACTGCCATAATCCAATGCTATGGATGATTAGCTATATTATTATATAACGAATCATTAACTGTGACAAGGGGAAAGAAATCGAAGACGATATGAAGCTCGACGAAGAGCGTATTCTCCATGCTCGTGCTCTTTCAAAAAAAGAAAAAATATATGATCATAACGAAGTGTGGAAAGAGGTCAATCTATGAAATAATACAAATAGATTACTTTGTACAGCACCGACCGCAAGGAGGATTCTCTATGCTGGAACAAATCACAGGCAACGAATTATTTCATAACTACTACAAACGTTGGATACAAGTATATAAGGAAGGTGCCATCCGTCCCGTGACCATGGCAAAATATACCATGACACATGCTTGGCTAACACGGCTCATTCCTCACTTAGCGATTAAGGATATGAACCGCATTACCTATCAACAGCTCCTTAATGATTACGCCGCCGAACATGAACGACAGACCACCTTGGACTTTCATCATCAGCTGAAAGCGGCGATCCTCGATGCCGTTGATGAAGGACTCATCAGTCGCGATCCTACCCGCAAAGCTATTATCAAAGGTAAATCGCCGCGCACTAAAAAGCCAAAGTACCTAAACCAATTTGAGCTACACACACTACTCGCCAACCTTCCCCTATCATCGTCCATTAGTTGGGAATGGTTTATCCTACTCATTGCCAAAACAGGAATGCGCTTTTCCGAAGCCTTGGCATTAACACCAAAAGACTTTGACTTCTCGCATCAATTGCTGACTGTCAACAAAACATGGGACTACAAGGGCAACGGTGGATTCTTACCTACCAAAAACAAATCATCCGTCCGTAAAATTCCCTTAGACTGGCAAACCATCATCCAGTTTTCTCAGCTATTAAAGGATAAAGATGAGACGCTTCCCATCTTCGTTTCACCGAACGAAAAAATTTATAATTCTACCATCAACCATAAACTGGAACGCTATTGCCGACGCGCTCGCATTCCCATCATCTTCTTTTTTATTTTTTCTTTTCCCACCCCATAAAAAATAGCTAGCGCAAGCTAGCCAATAATCTGGTCTTGTGTAGTGTTTGTCTTGTTATAGTTGTAGTCTGGTCTTAGTTTAGTCTGGTCTTGGTCTAGTCTAGGTATGTGACCACATTGTGTATCATGCACTGTATCATCCCCTGTGTCATACTCTATGTCATACAGTGTATCACGTAGTGTGTCATGCGCTGTATCACGACGTGTGTCATAGGGTGTGTCATATGCTGTGTCACGTAGTGTGTCATAGGGTGTGTCATGTGCTGTGTCACCATCTGTATCATCTCTTTTTAACGGAACGACCTGGGTACATATTGTACGAAACATTGTACCCTAACCCGTTCCGTTACTTCTTTACTATGCAACATCGTTCCTTGGTTACGATAGACTCTGCATAGCAAAAATCTATTCATAACATATACTCCTATAGTATAATGATTTCTATATGTATTTTTGTTTGCGAAGGGAGAGTAATAATGGACGCGCTACTTAATCAAGCAGTCACAACAATTAACGGATTTCTTTGGGACTATATCATCATTGCTTTATTAATCGGAGCAGGCTTTTGGTTTACCTGCACCACGAAGTTTACACAGATCACGCAAATCCCCGAAATGATTCGCCTTCTGAAAGCAGGCGTTGGCAAGAAAACAACGGGCAACGAAATTTCTTCGTTTCAAGCCTTTTGTATCAGCGTTGCTTCTCATGTAGGGGTAGGTAACATTGCCGGTATTGCCATTGCCGTTGTACTCGGCGGACCGGGTGCTGTCTTTTGGATGTGGTTCATCGCTGTTCTCGGCGCAGCAACGTCGTTTGTAGAATGTACGCTGGCGCAGATTTACAAGGAGCCCTTACCCGGTGGCGGTTTTCACGGCGGTCCTGCCTACTACATTCGTCACGGTCTTAAAAGTCCGGCACTCGCCGTAGGCTTTGCCATACTCATCAGCGTAACCTACGGACTCATCTATAATTCCGTACAAGCCAACACGATTGCTGCGTCCCTGTCTACCTTCGGTGTGTCTCCGGAAGTATCCGGCCTCGGCGTTGCACTCTTAACAGCCATTGCCGTCTTCGGCGGCAGCGCGCGCATTGCCAAGTTTACGGAATGGTTGGTGCCGATTATGGCAGGCTTGTATATTTTGACAGCTCTCTTCGTTGTACTCATGAACATCACCGCATTGCCTCATGTGTTGGCAACGGTAGTAAGCTCTGCATTTTCCTATGATGCAGCCGGCGGCGGTCTCATGGGTGCGGCTCTTATGAATGGTATTAAGCGCGGCCTCTTCTCGAACGAAGCCGGCGAAGGTTCCGTACCGAACGCAGCCGCTACAGCCGATGTCACTCATCCGGCGCGGCAAGGATTGGTGCAAGCCTTCGGCGTTTTCGTAGACACGTTTTTCATTTGTACCTCATCGGCGTTCATCGTGCTCATGTCCGGCAACTATACCAACGGTCTTACCGGCATTGCCCTCATTCAGCACGACCTGGGTATGCAGCTCGGTTCGTGGGCACCCGGCGTGTTAGCGCTTTTCGTATTCATGTTTGCCTTCAGCTCCGTCATCGGCAACTATGTGTACGGTGAAATCAACACGCTTCATCTGTTCAAGAAGCGTATCTATCTTCACGTGTTCCGCATCATGGTTATTACCATGGTGTACTTCGGCTCCACCGCTTCCCTCAGCTTGGTTTGGAACTTAGCCGATCTATTCATGGCTTTCATGGTTCTCACCAATGTCACCTCCATCTTGGCGTTGGGCAAACAAGCCTTACTGGCGCTCAAAGATTATAAAGAGCAACGAGCACGCGGCGTAGCCGATCCTACTTTTAATCGCGCCATCTTGCCGAAGCAGGACGGCATCGTATGGTGGGACGGAACGAAGTAATCTATACTTTTATCTCATAGGCACGCTATTTATAAACCTAAAGAATCAAATAGAGTCACAAGAAAGGACACGCATAGTGCGTGTCCTTTTTGTATTTACAAGTATCTTCCATTCCTCACATATATCTATATCTAAAATGTATCGTCACAACGTTCTTTTGTATGTACGATTTTCCACAGTCTATAGTATAATGAATTGAATTTATAATTCCTATATATTATTATTTATAGTTTTAAAAGAGAGGGGAGTTTGTGTTATGGATGCATTAAACAATCTTGTCAACACAATTAACGGCTTCCTATGGGATTACATCATCATCGTACTTCTCATCGGTGCCGGCTTCTGGTTTACCTTGATCACAAAATTTGTGCAGCTGCGTCGGCTGCGGGAAATGGTGCGCCTGTTAGGTGAAGGCATCGGTGTAAAAACCGCAGGCAATACGATTTCTTCGTTCCAAGCCTTTTGCGTAAGTACTGCCTCCCGCGTTGGTGTGGGCAACATCGCCGGTATCGCCATCGCTGTTGTACTCGGCGGACCGGGTGCTATTTTCTGGATGTGGTTCATCGCTTTCATCGGGGCGGCCACCGGTTTTATCGAAAGCACCTTGGCGCAGATTTACAAAGAGCCTACTAAGGGTGGCGGCTTTCACGGCGGTCCTGCCTACTATATTCGCTATGGTCTCAAGAGCCCTGCCTTGGCATTTCTCTTTGCCGTACTCATCAGTGTTACCTATGGTTTGATTTATAATTCTGTACAGGCTAATACCATTTCCGCATCGCTGAAAACATTTAATGTAGATCCTATGCTGTGCGGCATCGTAGTTGCCGTCTTAACAGCCATTTCCATTTTCGGCGGTGTAGCGCGCATTGCCAAAATAACGGAATGGATCGTGCCGATTATGGCCGGTATTTATATTTTAACGGCACTGTACATCGTGCTCATGAACATCGGCGAATTGCCTGCTGTATTTGCAGCCATTTTCACAAAAGCGTTTACCTTTGACGCTGCCAGCGGCGGTTTCTTCGGTGCCGCCCTTATGAACGGCATCAAGCGCGGCCTCTTCTCGAACGAAGCCGGTGAAGGTTCCGTACCGAACGCAGCCGCTACGGCGGATGTATCCCACCCGGCAAAGCAAGGTCTGATTCAAAGCTTCGGTGTATTCGTAGATACCTTCCTCATTTGTACCGCATCGGCATTCATCGTAATGGTATCCGGCAACTATGAAACATCCGGACTCACCGGTATTGCCCTCGTGCAGCATGACCTAGGCTTACAGCTTGGCTCTTGGGCACCGGGCGTAATGGTTATCTTCATCTTCATGTTTGCCTTCAGCTCCATCATCGGCAACTACTATTACGGCGAAATCAATATCTTACATTTATCTAAGAACCGCGTGTACCTCAACATCTTCCGCGTATTCGTGGTAGCCATGGTGTACTTCGGTTCCACTGCTTCCTTAAATCTTGTATGGAACTTGGCGGACCTTTTCATGGCCTTCTTGGTATTGACTAATATCTTATCTATTCTCGTACTCGGTCGCTTGGCCATCATCGCCCTCAACGATTACTTCCGTCAAAAGGAAGTGGGCATCGAAGAACCTGTTTTCGATCGCTCCATCTTACCGAATCTGGAAGGTGTCGTATGGTGGCATAAGGATGCCAAACATCCGGAATAAACTAGCGAACCCACTTGCTTGGACACACTGAAATACAAACGAAACGACTAGCAACATACTGACTAAACGGCTAGCGACATACTGACTAAACGGCTAGTAACATGCTAATGAAAAGACCCCTCGGCGAATTGCCGAGGGGTCTTGCTGTATCATTTAGCGTCTGCCGATACGTATCCTTTTTATTTTTGCTGCTATCCTTTTTATTTTTGCTGCGCCATAAATTCTTTTTTAATGGCCGCCAGTTCTTCCGGATGTTGTGCCAAGCGAAGCATGGTATGAATGATCATGTCAGACGCTTCGTTAATGGTCGTTTCGATGGTAGGTTCTTCCATGGCTGCGGCAAATTCTTTGGTGTGACACACTTTATCGTCACCTTTGAGTCGCAGCTCCGGATGAAAGGCAGGACACACATAGCTGACGTTCCCGATATCGGAGCTGCCGATTTCCGTCGGATGACCGGTAACATAAGGAATGGAAAGACTGTCAATAACTTCTTCGATAATGGCCGTCCCCGTTTCGTTCCACCGCATATTATCGTATTTCTGTCCAAACTGCGTTACCGTGTGCGTAGTCCCTGTTGCCAGTGCTGCCCCTTCCAAGCATTTCATAACACGGGCCACCACCGTATCGAGATACGCCCGTTCCGTATGGCGCACGCATACTTCGATTTCTGCGTAATCGGGAATAATATTGGAAGCACTGCCGCCTTTTACAATGTAATAGCCGATACGCGTTTCCGGTCGCACCTGCTGACGGAGCATATCCAATGCTTGTAAAGCTAACTGCGCCCCGTTCAATGCATTAATACCGTTCCACGGTTCGCCTGCGGCATGCGCCGGCTTACCATGAAAGGCCACCCGGTAATCATCTAAGGCCAAGAAATCCGCATTGGCTCTTGTTTCCACACCGGCCATATGCACCATCATAGCAAAGTCATAGCCATCAAAGACACCGGCCTTTACCAAATCCACCTTACCGCCGGCAGCTTCTTCATCCGGTGTGCCGATGATGTCTACATCGACGCCGAGGTCGTTGCCGTTCTCTGCCAACTGCGCAGCCAAGGCGTGTAATGTCAACGCCGCCAACACACTGGAGGATCCGCTGGCACAATGACCGCACGCATGACCAATCTCCGGCAATGCATCGTATTCACATAAAATAGCCAGGCGTCCTTGCGGTTGACTGCTGCGCACCACCACTGCTTTAAAAGCCGTAGGCAAACCGGCCAATTCTCTCGTCACCGTCATGCCATGTGTTTCCAACACATCACAAATCAGCGCGGCCGATTTAAATTCTTGCGATGAAATTTCCGGGTTCTTAGCCAATGTATAGTTAATCGTATAGGCTTCCTTCGCCAGTTCTTGGCGCAAGGATGTAGCCTGTGCTTCTAATGTCATAGTGAGTCATCCTTTCTTCGTTCAATCATATAAAACTATTTACATACTCTGCGCAATCATAAGTGATTTTATTTTACACCGTTTATGCATAGACTTCAACTCACACCCTACGATTCTCATCGGTAAAACAATTTTCTTTCCATCGGTTATTCTGTGTTGTATTCAGTGTTTTACTATATATATCGCCATTGTATTTACAGCCTACAGCAAATTCGTATATCAAATTTTTATACATAAAACCATTGATATTTATACACCCAAGCAGTATAATGAGGGCAGTTAGTAATTCACCCCTACGTAAGGGGACGCATCACACAAAGGGGGACATCATCATGTCATCATTTTTCTCTTCATTAACAAAGAAATCAGCAACTAAAAAATTATTGTGTCTTGCCGGTGCCGCTATGCTCACCGTTGGCTTGTTAGGCGGTTGCGGCTCCGATACTTCTTCCGGGGAGCCGCAAAAGGTACTCCGTGTCGGTTCGGAAACAACCTTCCCTCCTTTCGAATTTACGGAAGGCGATACATACGTAGGCTTCGATATTGACCTCGCCGATGCCTTAGCTAAAAAGATGGGATACAAAATGGAGTTCAAGAGCATGGGCTTCGATGCGTTGATTCCGGCACTACAAAGCAATGACATCGACATGATCGCCGCCGGCATCAATGCCACACCGGAACGCGCCAAGGCTGTTATTTTCAGTGAACCGTACTTTAAAGAAGGCGGCTTCATCGTTGTTACCAGAAAGGACAACACTACCATTAACGGTATGAAGGACCTGGAAGGCAAACGCATCGTAACGCAGATTGGTACCATCCCTACAGATATGGCGAAGAAAATTCCTAACACCACCGTTAAGGAAGTAGACAGCAACTCCCAGATTTTCAACGAACTGAATGCCGGCACCGCCGATGCAACTATCCTCGACAACGCCGTTGCTATGTACTATCTCAAACAAGGGGCTGACAAAGAATTGCGCTTAGCCGGTACACCTACCGATCCTGAAGGTACGGTATGGGCTTTCAGAAAGAGCGATACCGAATTGCGCGACAAAGCTAACAAAGCCTTGGAAGAGCTTAAAAAAGACGGCACCTACCAGAAGATTTACGAAAAATGGTTCGGTGCGCAGAAAAAATAATAAAGCAACACAATCTATGTACTCCGCCTTCCTCCGGGTTGGCGGAGTATTTTTATGATGTATCACGCTACGTTCACAACTGCCCATGTATTTCATATATACCCCTTATGAAAAACGTAGTATAATGAAAACGATATAGTGTATCTGTTAGTAGTTAGGAGGATGTTATGTTTACGTACAAGAATTTCTCTAAAAAACTGGCTTTAACATTAACAGCCGGTTTGCTCGCCATCGGCTTACTCGCCGGTTGTGGCAGCAGCGGTGATCAGGCAAAGGAAAAGGTATTGCGCGTCGGTGCCGAAACTACCTTCCCGCCGTTTGAATTTACGGAAGGCGACAAATATGTAGGCTTCGATATTGATCTCGCCGATGCCGTAGCCAAGAAGATGGGTTATAAAATGGAATTCAAGAGCATGGGCTTTGACGCGTTGATTCCGGCACTGAAATCCGGTGACATCGACATGATCGCATCCGGTATTAACCCCACACCGGAACGTGCGAAAGCTATTTTGTTCAGTGATCCGTATTTCGATCGCGGCGGCTTTGTTACCATCGTTCGCAAAGATACTACCGGTGTTAACGGCATGAATGACTTGGCCGGTAAAAAAATCGGTGCTCAGATTGGCACCGTATCTGCTGAGCTCGCTCACAAGGTTCCAAACGCAACTGTAAAAGAAACCGACTCCAACTCGCAGCTCTTCACTGAATTGCAAGCCGGTACTATCGATGCCGCTATCCAGGATAACCCGGTTGCCTTGTACTACATGAAGCAAGGTGCCGACAAGGATCTCAAGATTGTTGGCTCGCCGGTAAATCCGGAACCGCTCGTATTCGGCTTCCGCATGGATGACAAAGAATTACAGGGCAAAGTTAACCAGGCGTTAGCTGAACTCAAAAAAGACGGCACCTATGAAAAAATTTACAATAAGTGGTTCGGAAATAAATAACTAAAAAGAAAGTCCCCATCTCGCCAGTCAGGTCTTGCGAATGACATGTCTCCGATGGGGACTTTCTTTTTTATTTATCAACGGAGGAGTAAGCAAGCATTTCTCATGTCGAT
The DNA here is from genome assembly GCF_959600285.1 of Veillonella magna. Lineage (NCBI taxonomy): Bacteria > Bacillati > Bacillota > Negativicutes > Veillonellales > Veillonellaceae > Veillonella > Veillonella magna. The sequence continues at coordinate 36,131 of NZ_CAUGKU010000008.1, forward strand.
AGGATATTTTTTTATTCATTTCGAGTAGGAGGAAGAGTGATGTCTGCAGCGTGGACTTTCTTTTTCTCCTCCCTCCTCAACAAAATGAGAGGCTCCTATATTGCAAGTGCGTCATTCGTAAGACCTGACCACTGAAATATAGGAGCCTCTCGTTTATTCCATAGCCAACTTAGCAAATACTTCTATTTCCACTAACAAATCCTTATCAATGAGCGAAGCCACTTCTACCATCGTTGCTGCCGGTTTAATGTCTTTAAAGAATTCGCCGTGCGCACGACCAATAGCTTCCCATTGACTGATGTCCGTAACAAACATGCGTGTGCGATAGATGTTTTCAAAAGGTAAGCCTTCCCGCGCAAACAATTCTTTAATCGTTTGTAAAATGTAACGAGTCTGCTCATACGCATCGCCCAACGCATAAGGCTTCCCATCCTTCACCGCCGTTGTGCCGGCTACCTCAACTTGATCGCCGATGATTACAATACGCGAGTATCCTACGATATCCTCCCATGGGGATACGCCGGCAATATTTGTTCTGAATTTCTTCATAGCTTGCACTTCCTTTCCTATAAACTATACGCACTATATAAAATAGGCCCGCCACAATTACTCACTCATACACAATAAACACATTACAATGCATACATTGAAATTCACAAGTAACTGCAGCAGGCCTTCGGTATATCTATCGGCTCATCTATTAACGACGATAGCATTAATATCGATAGCGATGTTCTTTTGTCATTTCATCATAGGTCGGCACCGGACCGTATGTATTATCATAAGGCTTCGTCGGCAACACGGTGAAAATAAGGAGTACAATGTTTGCCAACGGTATTAACCCCAAGAGTGCCCACCAACCGGAGCGATCCGTATCATGAAGGCGTCGTACCAGCACACCGATGCTGGGTAGCAAGATGGCCAGTCCAATAATAAGGCGCACCGTTTCGCCCATCATCTCGCCGCCCATCATTTCGCCTACAAAGGAAACAGCCCACATAATAATAAAATACATAAGCTGGAACAGCCAATATTCTTTGCGACTGGCCCGTCCTTTAAATTCCGTATACCGTTTTAACACGCCTACAAAGTTATCCCAGAACGGCGGTGCACTTCGCCAATCCGACGGCAACATCCGAGGACCTTGCGGAGCAACCCGTTCCTTATCTTCTTCATTAGGTGGCATGTTATATTCCATCACTATCCATCTCCTTACTTAATAATCCCAACCGGCCATGTGGAAGAGCGTATCCTTTAATTGTTCTTCCGGGCTGTCAGGGATATATCGCGCCCAATGAACATAATCCTGGAGCCGTCCCTCATAAATCAAATTACCATGCACATCATAATAATGTGGAGCATTCCAAGCTTCATAATATGAGTCTACAAAATACTGCCCCTCCGTTATTGAATAAGTAATCACATCCGGCTTTACACGACCATCACTGTTATTTCCCAACACCTGCGAGCCAACCGGTGTGTATACCCGCTTAAAATAGGCTCTAACATATCTATTCTGTGCCGTACCTCTCGCTTCAAATGATCTACGATCTACATACGTCGTATAGTACTGATTCTTCTGTACTTCAATCCAGCGATTGGATTTCGCATCGTTTGCCGTCGGTTCCGCTACAACGCCGCCGGATGACGATGAGCTACTGGACGATGAACTTTGCGATGCCCATTTGTCCAACTTCTTCATAGTCTTGCTCCACCAGCTGGCATCAACGTCCGCCGTTCCCAAGGTGGTCATCATAAATACAGGAATTAATGCAGCTGCCCATTTTTTGTTCATATAGAATCCCTCCCGAAACTATAACTACTAAATGTTGGTTTTATTGTACCATAACCACCGCATCACGCCTAGAGAGTCAATTTCTTAATCACTCTTTTCTTAAAATGGTAACACGGATGCAATCAATCATTCCCTTATAAAAACATAAAGCCATAAGCATTTCCTAAACTTATGGCTTTATGTTTTTATACTTTATGTTTTTTATGCTTAGCGTCAATTTGATAAATCACAAAATATCCATCTTCGTTATAATATCCGTGAATTCTAAATGGTTTATTGCCTTTACCATAATGAATTATATCTCTGCTGATCCCATTAATACATTCTCGCTCTTTTACCGGACCTTTTCTTCGTAAAAAAAGAGTATCCACTTCTGTAATTGAAAGTCTTTTATTAATGGTATCTTTAATAAAGCGGTGAAACTCTTTTAACTCGGACTCCTTCAACTGCGAAAAATCATATTCTGCATGCAAATCGCTGGAAATCACCATTTCAAATAATCGTTTTTTATTATCGAGCCTAGATCCTGATGATTCCGGGTTCCGTACTTTTGTAAGGGGTTTTCTAATCACCGCTATATATACTCCTATAATACTCTTTCATATCTAATCTATTAATTGGTCTCTCACCGTGTTCTCCATCCTTTAATCCCCGTCGTGCTTTTCGCCATGGCTCTTCCATATGGGTCAAAGCTTCCAATTCATTCGCCGACTTATCCCCATATGTTAACCATACAGATTCTAGCAAATCTTCCGTTTTATTATCTACCTTCGGTTTACTCTCCATCGGTATCGGATTCCATCCATAATCATGATATCTCGTATATAGTTCTTTTGAAACCGGACCATGTGCCCATGCCTCAAACTGCGAATCGCTTATAAGAGGATGATCATAGAGAGCATTATTCCACGACTCTGCATAATACACTAATTTCTGTAACTTTTTTGGGGTAATATCATCCGCTTTAGATAAAAACCATTGCGCAATAGTCATAATCGAGTATTCCATATACATCACCATCCTTTATCACTGTCTCGGCCTTTATTTAATTATATGACATGTATTCGTACCGCACAATGTTTATGAGACACTACTGGTACTCATATTATGACTTTTGCACACAAGAATGATTATTATAAAAGTAAATTAGTATTTTTTCTTTTCATCATTTTCTCTTTTACCGTCACGCTTGTACGGTGCGACCGGCACGCAGCTTTCCTACAATTACGGTCAGTACCATAGTAAGGCCCATAGCCCACAGCGTCGGTCCCCAAGGCATATCCATGGTAAGTAATTCGCGATACGCCGCGAAACCGATAAGCCATACGATAACATTGCCCCAATCCCACGCACCGGTAACATCACGTCGTTTAAGAAAGAAATAATTTGCCAAGAGCACGGAGATCATCGGACCGAATACGGATCCGATAAAGAAAAGGAAATCCATAATATTATCCATCGGATACAGCATAGCCGCTATGGTCCCCACGATAGTAACAACCACTGCGGCACCGCGTCCTTTAATGTGCGACGAAAGAGATTCCGACGACACGCCTGCCGAACAGGCATCCATAAAGGTAGTCGTTACCGTAGAGAACACCACAACAAACAAGCCTACTACGCCGAGTCCCGCGCCGGTCATGAGAAGCGCAATGTTAGTTTCCCCTGTATACATCGCCGCACTCATACCGATGACGTACATGAACATACTAATCACGCAATAAGTAATCGCACTGGCTGCCGTAGCCGCCACCGGCTTTTTAGCTCGTCTGGTGTAATCACTGATGAGTGGCAACCAAGATAAAGGCATAGCAATGGACAATTCAATGGCACTGCTAAAGCTCAAGCTGTCATCGATGGGCACTAACGATTCACCGCTGCCGCTCCAAATAAGATGGCCCAGTACCAAGCACATAATGAAAAGAGCGGCCATGACAACGGTATTTATTTTAGTAAAGCCGTCCAAGCCGATATACAGCCAACCTAAAATCAATACGCCGATGACAGCAGCCCACAGCTCCGGTGACGTGCCAAACGCAGCGGCTGCGGAAATCGATCCGTCATAAATCATGATGGCCGTCCAACCTACCAGTTGTACTATATTAAGAATAATAAAGAGCATCGCCCCATAGCCGCCGAAACAACTCTTTACCGTTTCCATAGCGCTTTTACGTTCCTTCGCTCCGATAAGACCTGCACCGAATAATAAAATACCGCCGATGATATGCCCGATTACAATGGCTTCCAAGCCACGCATCATTCCCAAGGTGGCATAATAGGTGCCCGTCATAATTTCTGCAATGGAAATCGCCGCGCCAAACCAAATTAACATATTCCTAAAGACCGATGTTCCTGATGATGTACTCATACGTACCTCCTCTTTACTGCTACTCAATGATTTACCAATCATCTACAACTATGTCACACACGCTCCATCGAAGCGCTTTATAGAAAACGGGTCTACAAAAAAAGCACGGTCCCTGATGGAACCGTGCCCGTTACTCGCTTGCTGCTACCGACAAAACTTTTTGACTTCGTCGGCGTAGTCTGTATGTCCCTACGTTGGCATTATCCAAATCAGGTTATGGGTTAAAGCGAAACCTACCGCTTACTCTCAGCCCATCATTATGAGCACCCCGTTGTTCTATTATTCTGTAGTTCATTATAGCAAACACCCATAGGCTTGCCAATAGTCATTGTCTGAAAAGTAGTGCGATGGCATCCTTATCTAACCGTCGTCCGATGATGACCGCTTTTTCATCGGCTTTTGTTTCCACTGCTGTTAAATCACAGGTGGTCCCTACAATATCGAAGCGTCCCCAAATGCTGCCGATACGAGCCGTGCCTTTCACGCGATACACATCTCCGAACCTGCCTTCCGTCAGTGCCCGCATCGCACTGTGAAAGGCAGCAATATCACCGAAGGAAGCGAAGGACACGGCCATGGTTTCCAGTGTCGGTGCCTCAACCTCAGCAACGCTACCGTCAGCCGTGTACGGTGTGGTAAGAATGGATTGCCATATGTCCTCTGTCCACAACGTATATGTATCGGGCAATAGTTTTTCCTGCAACCCCCGCTGTGCCAATGCTGCTTTCACTTCGGCGGTTGCCTGCTCATGACCGGCTGTCTTGCTGATGACCAAATGACCGGCATGATGTATTTGATCCTCTGCAATGGCGCCGTATTCGTTACAAGCAGTAGTAAAGTTGAGCGCATCCACAATCGTTACCGGTGCCAAGAGGCGAATCCGTTCATAGGCTAAGGTACTAAGATTGTCCATTACCGAGCTCAACAAACCTACACCGGTCGGTTCGATAATGAGCAACTCCGGATCAACGGCGTTGGCAATGGTTAGCACGGATTGACGAAAGTCGCCTTTTAAAGAGCAACAAATACAGCCTTCCGTCAACTCCCAAATATTAGGCTTTTCCCTCATCGTCATATCTTCTTCCATCCGCGCTTTATCTACGCCTACATCGCCCAATTCATTTTCAAAAACGGCTACGGTTCCCTTCGCATGGCGTACCAATTCCGTAATAAAGGTGGTTTTACCGGCTCCCAAAAATCCGGAAATAACTACTATATCCATATCTACCTCGCAATGCTAATAAAAAGGGACGACCCACAGTCACCTGACGGTGGGTCGCCCTACAAATATGTCCGGTGCTGCTTTATTTAATGATAACTACCGGTTTAATTAAATCTGCCGGTTTATCCTTCATAAGCATCAACGCATCTTCTACATGTTCAAAGCCTTCAAAGGTATGAGTAATCAACTTGGATACATCAAGTCGTCCGTTGAGTACAAGACTGGACAGTTTTTCCATACGCAAGCGACCACCAGGCATCAAGCCGCCAACAATGTTTTTATGTCCCATACCAACGCCCCATTCAACACGAGGAATATTGATGTACTCACCGCTGCCTAAATAGTTAACGTTACCGATACGGCCACCCGGTTTCAAAGCTTTCACTGCTTCTTGGAACGTATCTACCGTACCACCGGCGATAATAACTTTATCCACGCCTTTGCCGCCTGTCATTTCCAATACCTGTTCGTCAATAGGCCCGTTCTTATAGGATACAAAGTCGGTTGCTCCGTAGAACGAAGCCGCTTCTTTACATACTGGACGCGTACCTACGGCAATCAAGCGACCGGCACCGCGCAGGGCTGCCCCGGCTACGCTCATGAGACCTACCGGCCCGATGCCGATAACAAGAACGCTGTCACCATACTGGACATCGGCCAATTCCGCACCGTGGAAACCGGTCGGTACCATGTCGGACAACATAGCCCCTTCCATCGGCGAAATGCCTTCCGGCAACAATGCCAAGTTACCGTCTGCGTCATTTACATGGAAGTATTCACCAAACACGCCGTCTTTAAAATTAGAGAATTTCCAACCGGAGTTCATTCCTGTGGAGTGCATGGAAAAGCCGGCCTGTGCTTCCAAGGAATTCCAATCCGGAGTAATCGCCGGTACCAATACTTTATCGCCCGGCTTAAAATCTTTAACGAGAGCACCTACTTCAACAATTTCCCCTACGCCTTCATGGCCTAAAATCATGTCATGTCGATTGCCCAACGCACCTTCCCATACAGTATGTACGTCCGATGTACACGGTGCCAAGGCCAACGGTCGACAGATGGCATCCAACGGGCCGCATGTGGGATAGTCTTTTTCTATCCACCCCGTCTTACCGATTTCCAGCATTGCGAAGCCCTTCATTTTCTTTGCCATAGTGCACCTCCTGGTTACCTGTCACTTCATTGTGACCTCCCAAAGATATAAATCATCTTGTATCTTAATGGTATCCTGTATTCACGGGGATGTCAAACTAAAAATCATAGCAAATATAATTTTTAATCATCATTGAGTGTTATTACCATTTTATATTTCGTGCTTGTCGATTAGATTCATACATTGCCAATAAAGCCGTCGGTTCTTCACTCTTAAAGACATACGTTGGATCCATAGACTGTGCTTTTTCCACGGCTGCTTTCAAATCGTAATATACCTGCCACTTAGATTCTACTAAGTCTTTGCCGGTACGACGCAGCAAAAAGGCGGGATGATAGGTCGGCATGACCGGGATGCCTTCATAGGTTAACCAGTGTCCGCGCGATCGCATGATACTCCCCGGTCCTCCATTGAAAAATTGGAAGGCTACCTTTCCCAAGGCAACGATCACCTTAGGACGAACCAAACGAATTTCTTCTGCTAAGTGAAGCTCTGCACAAAAGCGTCCTTCCTCCGGCGTCGGCGTACGGTTTCCCTTCGGTCGACACTTTACAATATTCGTTACGTATACGCGATCGCGAGTGATGCCTACACTCCACAATGCTTTATCCAATAATTGTCCCGACGGACCTACGAGAGGTACGCCGTATTCATCTTCCACACCGCCGGGCCCCTCGCCGACAATCATAAGCGGCGATGCTGCCGTTCCCGTATACGCCGTCGGTCCTTTGTTTTGTTCCTTGCGAATAGGACAGGATTGACATGTCTGCAATCGTTCCCACCATTCCGTTAGTATGTCTTCAATCATAATATCTCCTTAATGCTACGCATGGTATCTCCTTAACTCTACGCATAGTGGCTTCTTAACTCTACGCGCTTCTGGCTATCATTTATGTTTCTGTTATATAACTACTTACATACTGTTATACAACTCTTTATCTACCGGTATGCAACTACTTACATTCTATTGTGCAACCGCTTACATATACAAAAAGCTGCGACCACAGTCATCCATGGTCGCAGTGTACAGGCTCATTGCCTGCTTAAATATAAATACGCGGTACCCGTTCCGAAAAGCCTGTAAAAATTTCGTACGGAATGGTTCCCGTCAGCGTAGCCAATTCCAAAACGGTAATACTTTCCTGCCCCTGCGTGCCGATGAGAACAACTTCATCACCGGGTGCCACGCCTACGCCGTCAGGCATAGCTACCATAAGTTGATCCATGCAAACGCGCCCGACGATGGGACAACGCTTGCCGTGAATAAGAACAGAGCCTCGGTTAGACAGACTCCGCGGGAATCCGTCCGCATAACCTACGGGGATGGTCGCTATCGTCATGGGGCGATCCGTCGTATAGGTTCCGCCGTAACCGATTTTTTCGCCGGCCCCCAAGTGCTGCACATGCACGACCTTGCTGTAAAAGCTGAGTGCCGGTTTAAGTCCCAAACGGTTCGGTACATCCAGCGACGGCATAATACCGTACTGGATAATTCCCGGGCGGGCATCCGTAAAAAGACTATCCTTAACCGCCAGTAAGCCGGCACTGTTTGCCAAGGAAAATCTAAACGGATCGCTGCGATGCTTGCGGATAGTCGTAACCATGTCGCGGAATGCCGCCGTTTGTACATGTGCTTCAGTTTTATCGGCTGCATCGGCCGATGCCATGTGCGAGAAGAAACCGTCTACCCGTAAATGCGGATAGCTTTCTACCTTTTCAATAAATTCCATTGCATCTTGCGGACGAATCCCAATGCGATGCATCCCCGTATCAACCGCAATGGCGCATTCCACGATAACATCGTGACGAACCGCACAGGCTTCCAATGCCTCCAAGTCAGTGGATTCACAAATAGCCGGTCTAGAATTTCCTTCGATAACAAGGTCAAAGGATTGCGGCAAGGTAATGCCCAGCAAATAAATCGGCACTGTAATGCCGGCTGCCCTAAGGGGCAATGCTTCTTCCGGAAATGCTACTGCCAAGGATTCATACCCTTCTTCTACGGCAATGCGTCCTACCATGACGCTGCCATGACCGTAGCCGTTGGCCTTGATGACTGCCGTACTGGTACTCCACTCGGGCAAACTATCTTTTATACGACGTAAATTTTCACGAATAATCGCCGTATCAATTTCTAAATGTGTAGGTCTCATATTTCAAAACTCCCGCGAAACCGCTGTATAACCGCTGACCTAACTCTTTGATGTAAGAGCATTGCCAACAGCTGTCAGTTTTCTTTTTTATTCCGTAGTAAAGTATACCGCTGCACTATCCCCTACGGCAAGTATTATTTGCTTCTCTTTATTAAAAAACTATATATGCCTAATCATGGCGGCAATACACTCACCGGCAACAAAACGGCATACAACAAAAAAGGGTACGATGCATGCACCGTACCACTTCATATTGATATGTTGTTCACCGTTAGTCATCAAGGCATCCGCCTTGCAAAGCCGCTACTTCCCGGTAAGTAAGTCGCTATCCTCTACGGGCTGCTGTTCCCAAGATTCCTTCGGCACTGCAGCATAGCGTGCACTATCTTTGGTAGGTGCTGCTTCTACGCCTTGAATCGCTGCCCACAAATCAATCGGCGTATCTATTGTAGAAGGTAACTCTTGTTGCGTAGGATTATCATCCTTCATGCTTTCCCTCATAGCAAAGAGTACCATTTCATTCATATAGGTGCGGAGTTCATTATCATATACTGTAGACTCTGCCTGTACTAATGGTTCTAATAACATAGCACCTTCAAGCTTTCCTCCTATCGGCACATTAGCCAATAACGACGCATACTCTTCATACAAATGTTTCAGCGTAATATATCCATAGCTGTCCTTTTTCCAATTATGCGACTCATTATAGAAGTGTAGGCGCACCCGCATATAATATAAGAAGCGTTCATCATTCACCTGTTTACCTTCTTGCACATGACCATTTACATTATAAAAATGCACGACCCTGTCACCATACCAAGCTGCATAGGTATCCGACATACGTGCTACCTCTCGACTAGGCATCACCACTGTTGTCGGTTCTTGTATCGCCGTGATTGCAATTGGTTCCTGCGTCGTAGGCTCCATCAACACATCCTGTGCCGCCTCCGCTACCTGATTACATCCCAACATACCAACAATACCGAGAGCTACCATCCATTCTTTTTTCATCATCCAACTCCTATCTACTATTTTCACAAGTATATACTACTATTCATTTTACTATAGATTAATAGAATTACCAACTGTCCATAAAAAATAGCCGGTTGTGGATTTCTCTCATCCATAACCGACTATGTTTATCTATATCATTGACTACGCTAAAAATTCATCGCTGCCGAACGCACACAATACCCGGCTACTCCGGTCTGTCGCGGTATATCTGACAATCATCTATCGTCAATCCTTCCGGCACATATACCAAGCAAATTTACCACACAGAAAATAGCGGCCAATGCGCAAACAACGATTGGTAATCACTATACATGGCAACATACTCTTACAAGCTTCGTTCTTCCTAAGCGACCTAAACATAACTATCATTCCTGATGGAGAGTCTTTTCTCAGTCTCTCCCCATGGAAGAACGGATGAATACAATAAAGAAACCGCTTTTTCTTCAGTCTGCACCCACGAGGCTTCTCTTTCTTTATATTCGCGGTATAACGCTTGTGCTTCTCCCACAGTAACCTCGGTAAAACGAATCGTCATCTCCACCGGCATCTGAGCCAATCGCGGTAAATCCGGTGTAATGACCGTACCGATTTTAGTATAGCCACCGGTTGTTTGCCGATCGGCCATCAAGATAATCGGTTGTCCGTCAGACGGTACTTGAATGGAGCCGAACACAGCACCATCGGAAATGATATCTGCCCCATCCGTATGTGTTAATGCCTGTCCGGCCAAGCGATAGCCCATGCGATCCGAAGTAGGTGTAATGAGATACGGTGAAGTAAAAAATGTGTGTCGCGCTTCTTTTGTAAAGCGTTCATGTTGCGGTCCCAATACTACACGAATCGGTGTTGTTCCATTAAACGGACCCTCATAATCGGGATCCACGTGAAGCTGTGGTACTTCAACAGTGCGCGCCACGGTAAGTACATCATCCTTTTGTAACTTGCGTCCTTTAAAACCACCGATACCGGATTTTCCGTGAGTAGCTACGCTGCCGTTTACTGGTGTCACCCGTACTCCGCCGCGCACCGCAATATACATGCGCACCCCATAGCTGGCAAAACCGGTAGTCACTTCATCACCGGGTTCTACTGCCAACGGTGTATTCATAGGAACCGGCGTACCGTTAACAGCCGGAGACATATCTGCACCGGTAAAGGCAATGACAGCCGGACCTTCACTGATAAAGCTAGGTCCCATAACCGTGCACTCCAGTGCTCCTATATCTGTATCATTGCCTACCAACCGCTGACCCAAGCGATAGCTTTCGCCGTCCATCGCCCCCGCAACGGGCATGCCATATTGTTGATAGCCGATGCGTCCCGCATCTTGTACGGTAGTGAGCATTCCCGGCATAGTAATGCGCCATGCTGTTGTTTCTTTACCGATTGCCATTAAGCTCACGCTCCTTTACTTCATGCACCGTTACCGTATAGCCACTGCCCAAGGCAGCAATCCGTTGATATTCCTCCTCCGTAATCGGCACATACCGCACATAGTCGCCGGCACTGAGCAACATCGGCTGCTCCTTGCTACCGTCATAGAGCGTTAACGGTGTACGGCCGATAATCTGCCAACCGCCGGGAGATTCGGACGGATAAATTCCCGTCTGCGCACCGGCAATACCGACGGATCCCGCCGGTATCAAGGTACGTGGTGTCGATAGCCGCGGTGTGGCCAGAGCTTGATTCATGCCTCCTAAATAGGTAAAACCGGGGATAAAACCCAGCATGTATACCAAATAATCGGTGCCGCTGTGCATAGCCACAACTTCACTTTCACTGAGACCCGTATGATTACATACGTTTTCAATGTCCATACCATACTCACCGCCATAGACGGTAGGGATTTCTACAACGCGCACCGTGTCCGATGTTTCACTACTCTTCGCATCAGCAGCAATACATCGAATATGATTGCACAGCTCTTCATACGCTACAATCAGCGGATCGTATACCACCAACAGCGAAGCATAGGTCGGCACCATTTCTACAATACCCGACGCCGTCTCTTCACTTAGTGCTGTTACCACATGGCGAATACGTTTATTAATATCCGGAGAAATTGTATCACCAAACACGGCGGATAGCGCACAATCCCCTACAGGGGCAAAGGTTAATGCCGTCGTCATATCCGATGTGCCTCCGGATGAAGCTTGTATACCCATAGACGATCTCCTTTAATCTAACCTAATAATTTAGAAATTCCCTGCAAGGAAGTGAATCCGATATATGCGGAGATAACTACTACGGCCCAGCCGGCCCAGAACAAGAAATTCGAGTGCTTGTAATCGCCGACAATTTCTTTTTTCTTTGCTGCCAAAAGTATTACTGCCAAGGTTACCGGCAAAATCAAACCGTTCAAGGAGCCTGCTACGATGAGCAGCATAGCCGGTTTGCCCATGAAGAGAAGAATCAATGTGGAAATAATTATGAAACCGATAATCCACAAATTTTCACGAGCTGCCACAGGTTTAAAGAGTGTTTTCAAAAACGATACAGACGTGTAAGCCGCTCCTAATACCGAGGTAATGGCGGCACAGAAGAATACGATACCAAAGATTTTATACCCTACCTGACCGGCCGGTTTGAGGAAGGCATCTGCTGCCGGGTTCGATGCATCGAGAAGCGCCCCTTGCGATACAACGCCAAGCACTGCCAGGAAGAATAAAATACGAACCAAGGTAGCTACCCCCATACCGAGTGTAGCCGACTTACGCACCTGTCCCAGATTTTCTTCACCTACGATACCCGCATCAATTAAACGATGGCCACCGGAAAATGTAATGTAACCGCCAACTGTACCGCCTAATAAAGTAATGGTTGCTAACCACTGGTATTCCGTAGGCATAACCGTATGTGCTACCGCTGTACCTACCGGCGGCGTCGATACAATCATTACATACCCGATAAGCAAAATCATGAGAATACCCAAATACTTTGTTAATTGGTCCATCGCCTGCGCTGCCCGATAAGACATAAAAATTCCTACACCGATAACAGCGGAAATGATAGCGCCTACTTCTGTACTGGTACCGAACATAACGTTCATCCCCAAAGCGGCACCGCCGATATTACCGATGTTAAACGCCAAACCACCTAAAGCTACCAAAAAGGCTACGAAATAGCCCAGCCCCGGCAATACCTTATTGGCAATATCCTGACCGCGCATCTTAGACACGGCAATAATAGACCATACATTAATCTGTGCGATATACGCTAAAATAACCGACGCTACAATAACGAAGGCAAAATCGGCTTCGTACTTCGCCGTAAAGGCTGCCGTTTGCGTCATAAATCCAGGCCCGATAGCCGACGTAGCCATCAGGAAGGCCGCACCGATAAGCACGGACCAGCTTTTCTTCTGATTCGGATCTTTGCTCATAATAAATCCCCCAAACTATCTTTCCATACTACAAAACAAATTTTGTTACACTCTCATGTAAACGAATTATCTTTACGCGCTCAAATCAATTACCTTTGCACGCGATTTATAGAAACTATCGTTCCATACTACTCATATGATGTTAAACACATATACTACTAATCACGTCATCACTGCTATCAGTACTGCTTGTACTCAATCACGACCAATGAAATGGCAAACCTCAATACCTGCCTTCTCCAATCCCTCTCTAATCGTAGCCGTAAAGGCCAACGCCGACGGGTTATCTCCATGTACACATACGGAATCGGCAACAATTTCAATTTCCTTACCGGTGTTGGTAACTACCGTGCCCTTTTGAATCATTTGCAAAATACGTTCCAACGCTTCTTGCGGATCTTTAATAAAGGCCCCCTCTTGATTACGTGGTACCAGCGTTCCCTGCTCTGTATAACCTCGATCGGCAAATACTTCTTGAATGACTTTGAGACCACGCTGTTTAGCTTTGGTAGCAATGTAGCTGCCGCTTAATGCCATGATATACACACCGGGATTCATCGCTTCAATGCCATCCAATACGGCATCGGCCAATCTTGGTTCCACACAAGCCGTGTTATAGAAGGCACCGTGAAGCTTTATATGCTGCAACGGTACATCGGCCGCCGCACAAAACGCACTGAGTGCGCCCACCTGATATTGCATATACGTTCGCGCTTCATCCGGTGTTACATCAAGCTTGCGACGACCAAAGCCCATCAAATCCGGATAACCGGGATGTGCCCCTACGGCTACGCCTCGTTCTTTACAAAGTCGCACCGTCTTTTCCATAATCAACGGATCCCCTGCATGCCAACCGCAAGCCACGTTAGCACTGGTTACCTGCTTTAACACTTCGCTATCCATACCTAAGGTATAGTTACCAAAGCTTTCACCTAAATCACTGTTTAAATCGATTCGCATGTGCCGCGCCTCCCATCGTATATAACCAATACTATGTATCCTGGTTATTTCTCTCTCTTGAATATTATATGTACAAATAAAATATTCTATAGAACTTTTACAAGATAAATTATAATCGCAATTATCGGTTAGTGCGAACAAACTTTACAAGCCACGCCCACAAGTTTAATCTTGTATGCACTGACAGAACATGTTACACTTGGTATAGACAAGTGTATTATAAAACATAAAAATCATACGCAATGTCACACCATCGACCGTTATAACAAAGAGAGAGGTTTTACCTATGACAAATAGCGAGAAATGCTTTATTATCACGGCTCATACCTTACACATGGGTAAGGCTGCCGAAATTTTATTTACATCCCAACAGGCGGTAAGCGACAATATTCGTCGTCTGGAGAAAGAACACGGTGTTACGCTTTTCTTTCGCAAGCCTCAGCTTGCCTTAACACCGGAAGGACGAATTCTTTTAAAAGCATTGGAACGTATTCAAATTATCGAAAACAATATGAAAAACGATTTACAGCTTCTTCATACGGCCAGTCAAGGAACATTGCGCTTCGGCATGGGGTCCTATCGCGTACATGACTCGGTCGTAGAAATGTTGACCGACTTTCGTCAATTATATCCGGATATTCGTGTAGACGTTATGTATGAAGATACTCGGCGCTTGGAGGAGCTACTGCTACGCGGTCAATTGGATGTAATCATCGGATTCAACATCATCAATCATGAAGATTTTGATAAGCGTTCACTCGTTCATGAGCAACCCGGTGTTATGGGTACCGACTCTTTGCTGCAACGCTATTTTTTGCCCGATGAATTAGATCGCTTTTCCCGTGAAGGCATTTCTATTAAGGAGTTTGAAACATTACCGCTTATCGCTAATTATCCGATTGGCAGCTTGTGGCTTAATTACAAACAAACCTTTGATAAGATGGACATTCATCCCCACATCATTGCGTCCAGTAATGATTTTTCAAAAATTCTACGCCTCTGCGCTGCCGACTATGGCGTCGCCTTATGCCCGCTGTTTTTATCACAAATTATTAAGAAGGTTAATTCGTCTACCAATCGCTTCAATCCGATTCACATCTTTCCGTTTCCCGCATTGGGCTGGGTAAACTCTATTGATCTTGCCACGCATAAAATGGCCAGTCACAGCAATTACTTAGAGGACTTTATTCAAATTATTACCACTCATATTGCTTCTCCGCGCGATAACTTTACACTGTAGCTATCTTCGCAGAAGCACATTCCCCAAAGGAGTTCGCCATGAATTCATATCTTTTATTAGGCACCATACTTTCACCGGACACACCCTCTCACCTATCTACCTATAAGGCAATGCTTATCCGTGACGGTCACATTGCAGATGTGTTTAGCACGATCCCCTCTACCGACATCGTGTCTTCCGATATACCTCGTATTGATACCGGCACTGCCCTCATCATTCCCGGATTTTCGGATATTCATCTGCATGCTCCGCAATTCGCCAATCTTGGTCTCGGCCTTGACGAAGAACTGTTGCCTTGGCTGGAAACCTATACATTTCCGGAAGAAAGTAAATATAAAGACATCTCTTATGCCACCACCATGTACACAGCCTTCACCAAGGCTCTATTAACCAACGGCATTACCTCCTCGGTTATCTTTGCCTCCATTCACACGCCGGCTACACTTCAGCTTATGACACTATTGGAGCGCGCAGGACTACGCGCCTTCGTCGGCAAAGTAAATATGGATCGTAACTCACCCGATTACTATCAAGAAACTACCGAAGAAAGTATCGCTGCTACCACCGACTGGCTCACGGCGGCACGTCAATTCAAGCAGGTTCGACCTATACTTACTCCTCGCTTCGTTCCTTCCTGTACTCCTAAATTGATGCAAGCTCTTGCACGCTTAGCCGATGCTTACCAAGTACCGGTGCAATCCCATCTTTCCGAAAATCGCGATGAGATTGCTTGGGTACGGGACCTTCATCCGGAATGCCATAATTATTTAGATGTATATCGCCACTATGGATTACTGCGGGGTCCCCGCCAAACTATCATGGCCCATTGCGTGTGGTGTACGGAGGAAGAAAAGCAAATGCTTGCAGACTACGAAGTCATTGTAGCCCATGCGCCGTTCTCCAATGCAGACCTAGCCTCCGGGATTGCGCCCGTTGCCGACTTACAACAACGCGGTATACCTATCGGTCTCTGCTCGGATATTTCCGGTGGTCATGAACTTTTTATGCCGCGCACAATCGCTATGGCAGCCATGATGGCCAAAGAGCGCGCTACTTTATGCGGCGGCCACACACTTACTACCATGGAGCTTTTCTATATGGCTACGCACGGCGGCGGAATCTTTCCACAGATTGGTCATTTTGCCCCGGACTACGCAGCGGACTTTCTGATTATCGACGATAGCGATCTTTGCTTACCGAATCATTCGTATACACCGTTCCAACGTTTACAGCGTTTCCTGTATAACGGCGAACCCCGCCAAATTACTGATGTTTACGTGGCCGGTAAGCGCTGCCAACGATAGTTTGATATTATCTATGCAAAATTCATATAGATATTCTCATTTATTTCATGATTTTATATTCTATTACGTATGCACCTGTGATATAATTAACCTAAAGATACAATCTTAAGAAGGGGGAATCTACTATGTATGAATCACTAGCAAGATTACAACCGGTTATCTTGGCCGGCAGCAACAGCTCGCGCATGGGCTACAACAAAGTATTTGCCAAATTTGGAGGTGACACCTTAATCGAAACCATCTATACGATGCTTCGGTTCTCCTTTGAACGAGAACCGATTGTTGTCACTGACAATGCGCAGCTCTTAAAGAATTTTGAACCATTGAAAGATGCTACCATAGTAGAAGATAAATATCCCGGACATAATACACTCGGTGCGGTGGCTACTGCTATGGAAAGCTCCGATGCGGAAAACTTTTTTGTTATCGGCGTAGATATGCCGTTCCTTTCCCTTGTAGTATTGGAACGTATGGTAGCTGCTCAAGGTATCGCCAGTGTAGTAGTACCGATGTTGAACGGTGAAGACATTTGCTTACACGCTATTTATAATCGCTCCCTGTTACCGATTATGAAAGAAAAAATTGCGAACGGCGAAAAATTATTGCATTCGTTCTACAAAGAAGTATCCTTGTTACAAATTCCGTTACAGCCGGATTCTTTCGAAGCCGATATCTTCATTGATATTAACACACCGGAAGACCTTGCTTATGCACAGGAACATTTCAAGGAAGTTCACGAAAAAGATACAGAAAAAATATTGATTCACAAACAGTAATCAATCATGTGGTTATGAGCAGGTACGCTGTAGCGTACCTTGTATCGTACCTCTCTCACAAAAAGGGAGCTGTAACGAGATTAAGTTTTTTAACTTACATTTCAGTTACAGCTCCCTTTGCTATGCGTCCAATATACGCCTGCACCATCCCCAATGTTGACGGAACAAACGGTGCCTCTTCGTCATCTGCACTAGATCGATGCAGACTTTGATGTAGACTTCGCTATAAGCTTCGATGTAGGCTTTGATTTAGATTTGGATATTGATTGCAACATGTCCTCTTCTACATTTTCAAATGTATTTTCTTGGGGTTGTTCAAGGATAGCTTCGCTACCTTTCTTTGTACTTTCTTTAGAGATGTTTAGTTTAGTTTCGTTTAGTTTAAGTATAGGTACAAAAGTTTCGTAACTTTTTACCCTAACCTTTGCCGGTAGTATTGCCGGTACCATTGCAGATTATACGTTCACACAAGCCTGCACTTAACAGCGATGCATGGATTTATCGAGGATTTAAATCTCCCTATCATCTGTAGTGCAGTCACATTCCCACCTTCTGCATCAGCATATATTTTATTGCTATCACTTAATCTAAACGAATATGGCAATATCCGCCGGGATTCTTTTTTAAATATTTTTGATGATACTCTTCAGCAGCATAAAAGTTATGTAATGGCAATACCTCCGTAACAATCGGAGCTGACCAAGCATGTTGCAAACGACTAAGAAACTCTTCACAAATAGCTTTATCTTTTTCATCTACATAATAAATACCCGATCGATATTGCGTTCCTATATCCGGTCCTTGCTTATTCAATGTAGTCGGATCAATCGCATCAAACAGAACTTGTAACAATGATACTAACGTTATCTTTTCATCATCATAGGTAACAAAAACAGTTTCTGCCGCACCCGTTGCACCGGTACACACTTCTTCGTACGAAGGATTTACTACTGTTCCGTTTGCATAGCCTACCTCTGTGGCAACGACACCGGGAACTCTATCCAATAATGCTTGTACGCCCCAAAAACAACCACCTGCCAAATATATTGTTTTATTCATAATTATCTCTCCTCATACTAATAATTTTCTCGAAAACTATGTTTTGTTCCAATTGTAACCGATAGCTTTTACAAAATCAAATAAGCTGTCAGAGCAGATAACCTTTTATCACAATCTCTGACAGCTTATATATTCCATAAATTTGCTACGATACTACTTACTTGTTTTCACTTTTTTGTGTAAACTTTTCCTTAATTTGTTCGGTACCTTTAAGTGCCAACTCTTTTATTGCTTCCGTATTAGCACCACTAAAAGAATCAATTGCACTTTCATTTTCCGTGTCAAAATAAGGTGCTTCCTTAAAACCTAATACAGATGCTACAAATACCATTGGTATTTTAGCAATTTCACTGTTGTAATGATTAACAACCGAGTTATATCGTTCTCTACGCTCCGCCAACTGAACTTCATTCTTACTAATATTATCCAAGAAAATAGCATACTGCCTATCCGCTTTCAGTTCTGGATACATATTCGCTAATGCATGAATAGAGTTAACAGCCTGTGCTGTTTCTCTAGCCATATCTGTATAATTTTCTGATGCAGTCAAATGTGTAACCTTTTCATAATCGCTATATTGGTTTACCACCTCTGAAAACTTATTGACAATTGCCACTTTTTGCTTAAACACTACATATATATTAGACCGAGCTTCTTTAATTTTCTGACTCAATACCTGTAAATAGTTATATTTCTTCACAAAAAAGAATCCTAAGCCAATAATAACTACAAATAAAAGAAATTCCATCTATATTCCCCCTATCAAAACACTACTCAACTATCAAACCTCTTGCCTATTGATTATATCATAAAATAGTAACGCATAAAATAATTACATATCTACGCTTCCCAACTTTCTCACCATAGGATAGATGGATTGCATCTCTGCTTTAAATGTATCATCTTGCCCTTGGTGAACAACAACCAAAACAGATGTAGCCGGTCCACCGCTTTGCGTAAGCATAGCACTATGTTCCCACTCCGGCAGATAATGGCATCGAAGTGATGCCCCCATCAACAAGGTGTCCATCTCGCCACTAATTCCCCGTGATCCTACCGGCAACACATCACGTACGCAAGAACTGTGTACCATAGCACTCACCGCTTCATATGGAACTATGTCCCTCGGCCGCTCTATAACAGCCCGGCCCACCAAAGGAGAGCCTACTACATACAAACTGTCACCTTTTTCTACTGCTTGGCATCGTACTTTGAAAGAATCTTTTCTTATACTGCCCAATAGCGTTACACCAATGGCCGTCATTGAGGTGTCCATATTTTCCTCGGAGCTACCGTTAATTTCGATATGATTATAGCCAGCACGACTAAGTTCCTCTCGTATGCCTTCCAAAGAAAGCTTGCCGGTAGGATTAAATTCGTTTCCCACCGTATGAATTAAGGCTTGCGGCTTTGCGCCCAATGCCAATAATTCCATTAAAGCTACTCGTGCACAATAAGCGCCGGTCATCTTTGTCGATACGCATAACACATCGTCCGGCTTTTCGCCAATGGAGGCTGCCACATCACAACTGATAGCCATATATAGCTCTGCCGTTATCGGTACTAGGGTTATATCTCTGAATTTCACTGTCGCATAGTCCCTTCATTATATTCATCAGCCATCTTCTTACTTCTCTTATTTCTCTTATTTCTCTTACTTCTCTTACTTCTCTTATTTCACTTGCTCCCCATTTTATAATCGGAAGGCAATGCCTCATATACCAAGGCTGCAAGAAGTAAATTTGCTATATTGGCTAACGTAAGCGGCCAAAAGATAATAAAAACAAATCCTTTCAGCCAAGGATACAATATAACTAATGCAACTATGTTAATCATCACATAGGCCAATACAGACCCCAGCACATATGCCAACCAGCGACGACTTCCCCTATGACATACGTAGGCAATAGTCTTACTGTATATCCACACGCTGATTCCCATCATAACCGCTGTTATACCATGAACAGCACCGGATAAAGGAAATCCCACTATAGCCGCTGACAGAATATGCCCAAAAATACCTAAAGCCGCGCCTATATTGGGGCCCAACAACAATCCGCCTAAAAAAGCCGGAAAGGAATCAAAGGCGATTGACCCGAGCACCTTAATCTGCGCCCCTACCACACATAAACTCATCAATACGCCGGCCATCACTAATCTACGCACTACCATTTGCTAACACGATCCTCTCACCACTTCTACTTTTTATATCTTTAACACTGTGGCAGCTACCAATTTAGCACGACTAAACAATGTATCCACCACGGCAAATTCATCGACACTGTGATTTTTACCGCCTGCTACACCAACGGCACACACCGTAGGAACCCCCATTTTTACTTCATAAGCCGAGTCGGCACCACCGCCCACATATTTCTGATAAATAGGTCCAAAGCCGATTTCATTGGCTGTTTCTTCCAGCTTGCGGAACAACGCAACTACACCGTCCGTTGTTTCCATAGAGCTCATAATCACATCGAACTTCATTTCCGTCATTGTACCTTCCACATATGTAGTAGCCGCAACGGCTTCCAGTTCTCGGCGTGCTCTCTCCACTTGATCCAATCGCTTGAAGCGAACATCCACCACCAGCTTAGCCTCTTCCGGTACCGCATTAGGAACAGTTCCGCCTTGAACTACGCCGCAATTATAAGTGAGGCCCGCTTCAAAATCATTATTTGCCTGAATGGCAATAATTTTATGAGCCATTTCCAAAATAGCACTTCGTCCTTTCTCCGGCTCGTTACCGGCATGTGCACCGACACCCTTTACGGTAAAATACGCACGGCCGCCACCTTTACGCCCCGTAACAAAGCCATCATCCATATACCCGGTTTCAAAGTTAAATGCCGCACATGCCCCTTTAACAGCTTCCGAAAAATCTCTTTCTGCCGTTGACGATTGATGACCTGTTTCTTCATCGCCGGCCAGTACAACCCGAATCGGGTGAGCACGATAGTCGATCGCCTGTAAGGCACGAACAATAAAGTACAGCATAGTAATGCCCGCCTTCATGTCCAATACCCCCGGCCCATACGCACGTCCATCGTCTTTAATAACAAACGGTCGTTCCTCTATTGTGCCGTGACGAAATACCGTATCGTAATGACCACTGAAAATAATCGGCGCTGCAGTACTTCCCATAGAAAAATCAACTACCAATAAATCGCCCGCTTTTTCATACGGGTATGATGTCACCGTACCGCCGATATCCGTAAATGCCTTTACCAAAAAATCTCGTGCTCGGTCAACATCCTCTTTAAACAAGGTACCTGACTCAATGCTCACTAACTTCTTCCAAAAGGTAAGCATCTCTTGGCGATGCTCGTCAATATACTTAAAAATTTTTTCTCTCATAATCTATATCCTCTCTTTTTCTCTACGCTCCAAAATATACTTCTAACTATTTGCTGTAACCGATCGCTTTAAAACAACGGTACAACACAGGATACTTATATAGTATCAACAGCTATCTCTATTGACAATGATTTTCTCTATTCTCTCGTAACCGCTGTAAACTTACCAAACAGAGCAATCCGATACAGCGAATAACACCGTCCTTCTATTAAAAAACAATGCCTACTGCACTAGCTACTAAAAAGCCTTATCTATCAAAGGCTATGTTTGCAGCTACTGCGGTAGGCATTGTATCTTTTACACTATTCATTCCACAATATCGTATAATTTTTTGAAAATTTCCGGATCACAAGGATACTCCTCACCGTTCACTCCGCGAATGACCCAATCCCCGGGATTTGTTTTGACTACACCGTTCAAAGTAAGCAGATATCGCTCGCCTTCTTCACGAATCGCTGTCAGTTCATTAGGCTTGTGGCGAATCTGTATAGCCTTCGCGTCATAACCCGCCTCATCATAGTATAACTCATGAGTTTCCGCAGCACAGCATTCTACTAAGATTTCAGAAATAATCATAGGCTGCTTTTTTTCTTGCGTAACAACCAATAGCTGCTGCATAAATGTTCCGTCAAAATTAAGCAGTAACGGAGTCTCTGCCGTGTCCGTGATGTCTTTGTAAATACGCACCTCTTGATTGTCGGATATCGTTAACCAACGATAGTCTAACTTATAGGCTCCAGCCAACACACTGGCCAAGTTCTTTTTGAATTCCATCTATCTCGCCTCACTAACTCATTGTTATATTCTATGATGAATAATCTCACCGCTTTTCATTGTCACTATACTATTTTGAAATATACTCTCGCAAGCGTTTTACGGATTCCTTATCCTGTACAGATACTTCAAAAATGGTGGTTACACCGGCCGACGTTAAATTATGGTACGCCGTTTCCAGCGAATGTCCCAAATCGGTTTTAGTGATAACACCAATAACTTCACGATTGAACGCCGTTGCAAAATTGGGTGGGAATATACTTTCCTTATCGTCTGCCTCATTAACGAAGATAACGATATCCGCATCATACGAGTTCAGCAGAATCGCCCTGTAATATACAGGGTTTTCAATAAATTCGCCCGGTGTATCTATAATTGAACCAATACGCCCAATAGATTGTGTTTTAAGCGCCTCATCAGTATCATGAATCAGCATATTGGATAATGTTGTCTTTCCGGCCTCGGTACGACCTACCATAATAACCGTCTTTAGCTTGTTATCGTTCATACTATATCCTCATCCATGTCCCTGTTATATTACTCTCCGATGACTACTGCCGCACCGTAATACATTCCGGATAATTAATGCTTTAGTTACGCCGACGTGCCTTCTATGTATTCTATTACGTCCGTGTTAAGGTGGTCGGGAAAAATCCCAGAATTTTTTCCAAACCGTCCAATACACCTTTCATGGCTGACTCCACACTGGACACATCACCGGTGATGAGTAGCGCTCCCGAAAACCTATCAACGAAGCCCAACTCAATACCGGCTGCTTTCGTTGCTATATCCGCGGCAATAATCGTTCCTTCTCCCGGTGTGATTGTCAGAATTCCGATAGCATTGCGATTGTTTTCGTCCAAGCCCATTTTTCTAAAAAGCTCAGGTTTAGGATTGGCAATAATATGGGCAATCGTCACCTGTTTACCCGGTACAAATTCCTGTATAATTCGCTGTTTATCTTCTTTGCTATTGAAAAATTCCATGTCCATGGTCTCCTGTATTACATCACCGTAAGTAGTAATTGCGCTAAATCATCAATGGTAGCCGGATAAGGATTCGTGCTATAGGTTCGATCCTTTATGGCCCGATCTGCCATGAGCGGTATGTCTTGCCGCGTCTCTTCTGCCGATCGCCCGGTAGCTTCTTTTACCGTCAGCGGACAATCCAGCGTACGAGCCAATGTCATAATTTGTTTAATCAAGGCAATTAATGCTTCCTTGTCCTCTGCCGTTGATACGCAAAAATGCATTTTCTTGGCTATATCGGCATACTTTTTTAAGGCTTGTCCCGACCGCAACGCATTGAAGGCAATTACACGCGACAACAACATGGCATTTGCCAACCCATGCGGAATATGATACAACGCGCCCAACTGATGTGCCAATGCATGAGTAATACCCAGACCGGCTTTATTGAAAGCCAATCCGGCCATGCAGGACGCTTCATGCATGCGCATCCGATCCTCTTCGCCTGCGGATTTCACATAACACCTTGGCAAATAAGTAAATACATACTCTATGGCTTTTTCTGCCAATGCATCGGTAAAGCTATCCGCCCCTGTTGATACCAAAGCTTCTATTGCATGTACCAATACATCCATACCGCTATAGGCGGTTACCTTTGGCGGAGCCGTCTTTACGAATAATGGTGTCAAGATAGCTTCATCCGGCAATAAGCTATCATCCAATAACGGGTACTTCACTTTAGACACTGTATCAGTAATCACCGCAAAGGAGGTTACTTCCGAACCTGTACCGCTAGTAGTAGGAATTGCCGTCATATTTTTAATTGGCTTGCTATTTACTTTACGATAAAAATAAAGAACTGCTTTTGCCAAATCAATCGCTGACCCACCGCCAATAGCAATTACAATATCCGGCTGCTCCTGCTTCATAAAATTTACGCCATCGGCGACGGCTTCAATCGGCGGGTCCGGCACAACATTGCTATAAATGGCTACATGATTATTATTTTGTAAAAGATCGAGGACATACGCTAAGCCCGAAGTTCCTTTTAAAAAAGGATCGCATACAATGACGATACGTTCTCCGGCAAATCGCGTCAGCCGAAGCAGCGCATCCTTTGACGCATATATATTTGTGGAAAAAGTCCAGCTTCGCACAGTCATTCCTCCTATCTGATTTGGAAGCCCGTCGTCAAGCAGCACCGACGTCGACGTGCAAAGTGACGAGCTGTCGTAGTAGCTTCCCCTGTAGGCGTAGCAATAGTGAATGTCGTTGTTCCTTCACCATTATAGCCAAGACCTGCAAAGGAAGGCCCGTTCTTAACAAAAATAGATGTTTTCATAGCACGCGCCATCCGATTCAAACGCTCCATATTCAAGGAATGCATAACGGCCGTATGATGAAGACCATTTTCTAAGAATAAGCAGGTTGCTAATCCTTCTTCAAAGCTATCTACCGTAACGATTGGCAAAATCGGCATAAGCATTTCCGTCGTAGCAAAGGGATGATTTTTATCGGTACGCATAATAATCAGACGAGGATCTCCTTCGCAAGAGATACCGGCTGCTTCCAAAATAACCTTCGCATTTCGTCCTACGAATTTACGGCTTGGGGAGCCGTTGGCCTGAAGTGTAATCTCTAGCAGCTTATTAATCTGGCGTTCATCGGTAATAAGTACAGAGCCGGCATCAATCATGTGCTGCACTAACTCATCTACAATGGAACGTATAGCTACAACGCTCTTTTCTGCAATACAAAGAATATTGTTATCAAAGCTGGCACCAAGAACTATGTCCTGTGCCGCTTTTTTTATTTGTGCCGTTTCATCTACAAACGCCGGCGGATTACCTGCGCCGGCACCGATTACCTTCTTACCACTGCACAAGGCTTGATGAACAACACCGGGGCCACCGGTAACTACGAGAAGCGATATATCCGGATGCACCATCATTTCCTGAGCCGCCTCGATGGATGGTTCTTCAATGGTTACGATTAAGTTTTCGATACCGATGGCATCACGAACAATTTCATTTAAGCGACTAACTAACCACCGCGACAATTTTTTGGCACCAGGGTGTACACTAAAGAAAATAGCGTTGCCCGCCGCCAACATGCCGATAGCATTACAAATCAATGTTTCCGACGGATTGGTACTGGGTGTAATCGCACCGATAACACCATAGGGTGACAATTCATATAATGTCATTCCGTTATCGCCGGTTTCACATTCCGTTACCAAATCCTCTACCCCCGGCGTCTTATCCAGGGTAAGATTGAGTTTGATAATTTTATCCGCCACACGGCCCATACCGGTTTCTTCATATGTCATCTTTGCCAATGTTTCCACCATAGGGCGCATAGCTGTACGAATCGCCGTAATCGCTTTTCCCCGCGTAGCCAAGGTGCATTCTTCAAAAATATGCTGTGCTTTCTTGGCTGCTTCCACCGCAGCTCCCACGGTTTTAAATACGCCCGGCTCTCCCTCTACAGCCTGCGATTCTTCGGTGACTGCCGATGACACATTTACCATCGGTCCGTCTCCCTTCATTATCTCTGTAATCATAGAGCGAATCATCCGCTCCAGTTCCTGCTTATTTTCCATGGTTTGCCTCCAAATATTCCATTGCATAGCGGCCGATACAACAATCTTCTTCTACCGTACCGCCACTGATTCCCAGGCCACCTACCAGCTTTCCTTTGTAATATAGGGGAAATCCACCGCCAAAGGTAACCAGTTTGCGAGATACCATCGCCTCAATCTGATATAAATCCGATCCCGGCTGAATTGTTTCCTTCAATTCGGACGTAGCCGTCTTGAGCGCGACAGCTGTGTACGCCTTCCCCGGAGCTAATTCCGAGCTGACCAGCAATGCATTCTCCATCCGATATGTCAAAACCGGCATGCCTTTTGCATCAACAACGGCAATCACTACCGGTACTTGCATAGCCTCTGCCTTAGTTTGTGCCCGCTTACACAATATGTGAACTTGTTCTCTTAGCCAAGAGCTTTCATCCATAGTTACTTCACCATGTGTTTGATGAACGTCGTGAGCTGTGCGTGTATCTAATTTAGCCAATACACGTTGCGTAACTTCTGTTATATACGCCGTAAAGTCTTCCATACGTGCCAATGTATAAATACAATCTGACAAACGATTTACAAAAGATAGGACCTCAGCCCGCAAAGGTTCTTCCTGATGAAGTGCTACCAACAACCGCTCTGCTCGGCGACAAACGGTACGAGCAATATGAAGCTCCGCCGCTGCCACTGTCGCACCTTGGTAGATAAAACTATTGAGCGGTGGCAAACGCTTGGTATACGCATCGATAAGCTGTTCCAATTCACGAACCTCATCACTTTTCACAGGTGTACTATAGCGCAACAGTTTCTCCTCATCCAGCGTTGCAATCTCTGCGCACAAGCGGAACAGCTTGCCTTGCAATGTGTGGAGCCATGTCCTACTTTCTTCGTTACTCACCAATTTCTCGCATAGACTTAAATGCGCATTCAACTCATCCAACGTGCCGTAGGTATCTACGCGGCGAGATGCTTTAGCTACGCGATGACCGTCAAATAATCCGGTTGTTCCCGCATCACCAGTTTTTGTATATATAGCCACGCCGTTCACCACCTTTATTTATCAAAGCTGTCTATAATTCCTACGATAGCACAATCCACGGCAGAACCCATGCATTCTTCATTACCGAATACATGTCTGGCCGAGCTTCCTCGAGTAAGCAATACATATTCTCCGATACCGGCACTTACTGTATCAGCCGCCACTTCATAGGATTCTAACGGTTCCTTATTTCCGTCTACATACTGTACTATCATCAGTTTTAGGCCCTTTAGCGATTCGTGCTTTTGTGTAGATACAATACTGCCAATTACTCTACCAGTCTGCATAGCGTACAACCCCTTCTATTACATCTATATGTTTAGTTTGAATAACTTCCTGTGCCAATGCTGTCACATGCTGTCCTCGAAATAGTAATAACGCGCTATCATTTTCATATGCTCGCACCGTTGTTGCCGTTATGCATCGATCCTTACAACTATATATGCGCTTACCATACTTATCTCTAAAAGTAAACGGCCATGTCAGTATCATCGCCGGATGAAACATACGATTAACAGGCATTGCCGTTTTAATTGTTATATCGCATTCATAGGCCAGCCCTTTATCAAGCCACTGAATCCAAGGTGTTCGTACGCCCGTCAATAATTGCTGCAGCTGTCCGAAAGTTACATCGGTAACTGTAATCGTCTGATGATGTAGTAGTACTGTCTCTGCCGGTGAAGCATCCGACGTTAACGATATGACTGCTGCACTTTCACGACGTTCCCTTAACCGTTGAACAATAAGCTGCACCAACATGTCTACTGTTGCTGATTCCTTAGCGTTCACGATTATCACCTACCTTACGATGTACGCCGTATCCCCATTACTGATTTGTGCCGCATTGGCTTCATCCGTATCAATATGCATTTCTGTTACATAATCGGGAGATACACGGATTATTACATCTTCATACACCGTAGTTCGCTGCGGTGATATCATTCGAACCGCTACGGTATCACCATGATGTACGCCCAAGCGTGAACTATCTGCTTCAGCTACATGAATATGGCGCTTAGCGATGATACAGCAAGGCAAGGTGATTTGACCATGCGCTGTTTTAATAGTAATCGGAGCCGCTTTTGACAAGTCACCGGATAAGGCCACCGGCGGCGCAATTCCCAGAGTACGGGCATCGGTTTGAGATACTTCGACCTGAGAATGCGCACGCAACGGGCCCAATAAGCGAACGCGTTCAATGGTTCCTCTCGGTCCCACTAAGGTAACAGTTTGTTCCGCCGCAAACTCACCGGGTTGCGCAAGCGCCTTCTTCGGCCGCAACAGTTCGCGGGGAAACAATCTGTCATAATCAGATCCGCTTAAATGGATATGTCGATTAGACACTCCGATAGGAATCGTAGGCGCCACTATGGATTCAATGGTTTTGCGTATTAATTCTTTTAGTGCTCCCTTTTCCATAGTCGGTTTCCTTTACTGTTTATTTTGCCAAAATAGCTTCTACATCGCTGTGCGGACGCGGAATTACGTGAGTGGATACCACTTCGCCTACTTTAGCGGCTGCTGCACTGCCTGCATCAACGGCTGCCTTTACGGCACCTACATCGCCGCGAACCATAACGGTTACCAAACCGGAACCAATTTTTTCATAACCTGTCAATGTAACATTTGCTGCCTTTACCATTGCATCGGCTGCTTCGATAGCTCCGACCAAACCTTTTGTTTCAACCATGCCTAATGCGTTATTCATAATAATCCTCCTCAATCTACTTACTTCTTACTTGTTGTATTTGTACGCTTGCGCGGTGCCCGGCGTTTTTTTGTCGTCTTCGGGGTTGCTTCTTCGGCAGTCTGCCCCGCCTTTTCTTCACCGGATCCGTGATGCATTAAAGATGTATCATCAACGGTAGGCGATACATGTTCTACCATCATGCCTTCCGATGTATCGGTAGCTTCACTCTCCTTCAGATTTGCCGCAACAGTCATTGTATCCATAGTTACACTTTCAGTGTTTTTATGTTTAGATACGGCTACAGGTGCAGCAGTATATCTATCCGGCGTCGTCGTAATCAACAAGGATTGAACGCCTTCCGCCGGTCGCGGAATCACTTTTTGGCTAATCAATCCGGCGCCTGCCAAGGTAGCACCGGTAGCGACTGCCGAATTAACGGCGCCTACATCACCGGTAACAAATATCGTCATCCATCCTTGACCACGTGCTCTTTCAATACCGGCCAGTGTCACATTAGCCGCTTTCGCCATGCCATCGGCTACGGTTATAGCCAATGCTAAACCGCGTACCTCAACCATGCCTAATGCTTCTTTCAAAATGCCACCTCCAGTCTGTCATTACTTTTAAACGGATTTCCTTTCGCCAAACGAGCAGCGTTACTCCCCAATATACGCAGGCTTTCTCTTTGTCCTTTATACGGCTGCAAGCGATAGATAAATTGCTGTGGTGGCAAATTTTTATAACTGAGCACTACTGCCTTTGTCGTACAACCAACACCTACGGCCAATGCAGATTCATGCGAAGCCCTGTCGGCCAGCACACCGGCATCGTTACCACTTACTTCTTCAACCGTAAAGGGAATTCCCTCTTCTTCCATGCCGAATAACAAATCCTGTAAGTAGGTCATATCGGTATCTGCCGTGCGGTATATCAAAATAGTTGGTTTCGTCGTCATTACTACATCCATGAACGATTCCTCCGCTCCTTGGCATAGGATAAAATCAATCCGGTAGCTACTGCGTTGCGAGCACCTTCCGTACTTCTGATATTTCCTCGACCGGCTACCAAGTTATAGTGTGACAAAGCATCTGTTACAAGTTGCGGAATTTCAAAATCCAATGCCGATCCTCCTACAATAACTACAAAGGGAATATCCCGTACATTTTGTGTAGGACTCACTGCCTTTAATGCACGCAATGAGTTTGTAACAAAAACCCGTTCTTTAGCTGTCTGACGGACTATACGTATTTTTTCCATGGATACATCGCCTTCAATAGGGACCAACCCATCAGGAGTAACGATGACGACCTTAGCAAATAACGATGCCGGCAAAGGATCGTTGAAGAATTGCACGCTACCATCCTCGTGACGAATATGGTACACGCTGATTACCTTTGCCAACGGATATTTTTTTATATCTTCGGCCAAATGGATATCTTCCAGTCCCAGCTCCGAATTGATAAGCATTGTTACCATGTTACCGGCACCGGCCAAGTGAATGGCCTTAATCGCGCCTTCCTTATTCATAATAGATGCATCCGTAGAGCCGGCACCTAAGTCCAGTATGGCCATAGGTGTTTCCGTCCCCGGGGTTGTCAACGCACCGAGAATAGCCGACTCCGCTTCTTGCCCGCCGATTTCTACAGGAATTCCTAATTCTCTTTCTACCTCTTTAGCAATAATTTCCATTTGCAAATGATCCGACTTAACCATAGAAGCGATGCCTACGGCTTGCTCCATAGAGAATTCACCGGCTAAGCCGCCTTTTACATTGATAGGTACCGACGTATCTACTGCCAATAAATCTTGAATGTACACATCGTTCGGAGATTTATTAGTCAACTCAGCCATAGTTTGGCGCACTTTTTCCAACATACCGCCTACGTTTGTACCGGCTTCGCCGCACACATTATCAATATGCTGTATCTGTCCCAGCACCGCCATGATGGCTTCTGCGCCGGATGAAATATCTACCGACACGGTTCGCCCATCACCGCTAACAACCACGGAGCCTGCCGGGATAACGCGCTCTTTCACATCGCCGGCCGGTGTTTTAATAACCACTGCCGATCGATTGCCAATAAGCGCTCTCGCAATAGGAACTATATTTTTTGTTTCCTCCGCCGAAAGTCCAAACACCGTAGCAATACCGTATGGATTGGATAGTTGTGATATAACCTTGCCCGGCTCTACTACTTCTACAGCTGCCAACATTCCCAGAGGCACCTTGTCGATATAGGATACCTCATCAATGATAGGAATAATTTGCTGCAAGCGATTAGCTACCAGTACGCCGTCATCGGCTTGTAAAATAGCTCCCGTGATCCGATAGCCTTTATGCACATAAGCATTAATGAGCTCTGCGACCAGCTGAAAATCTATTTCCTTCGGTACAATAACAATATAAGGAGCCTCTATTGGTTTATCCAATAACTGCAAAATATGTGCCGTTTCACCTACACCAATGCCGAGTCCCCCCGGTGTTTTAGGATTATGCCCAATCATCGTCGATTCGGTAATAATCGTTTCCGTAATGGTTTCCATGGCCACATCGCCGATAACCGGTGTCGCTTCATTGATACGAATTAAGTCAATATCCTGCATGGTAACACCGGCACGTTGGACCAAACGTCGCAACGACTCCATTAGTCCCTGTATATTATCCTTAGTTCCTTTAATTCCTGTAGTATCCGCTATCGCCGAGCCTAAAAATTGTACAGTTCCATCATCGCGGATACATGCCATAGCCGATTCTGTTGTAGAGTTACCTATATCAATCCCGACGATTCGCTTCATAATAAGACTCCTAACTTAGTTATCGCCCTTTAATTTCTTACGACGTTCATAATTTTCTGCCGCTTCTCTAACGAAATTAGCACAAATATGCGCCCCGTATTCTCGTTCTAATTCATCAGCCATTGCTAACAATTCCTGCTTGGAGGAACGATACGGCCGAAGGGCATTATACATTTCCAATAAGCGCTTATCGCTGACCTTCGTCATTTCTGCAGCCCGCGAAAAATTATATTCAATCTGCTCACGGCCGCCATCCTTGGCAATCTGTCCTTGGGCTTTTAAAATAGCCGGACTGATACGTAAGTCTTCCATCGTAACAGCACCGCTCATTACATTATCAAGCGTAACGAAATCAAGACCGCTGCCGCGTACCTTAATCCAATCCGGATGCTTTTGCGCTATAGGATAATCCGCTACCGTCGCCTGTGTATCGGTACTGCCGGCCTGTGCCGGTGCGGTTGCCGTCACTGTTGCATCGCCTTGCTGCATATCTTCTAAAATTTTGCGAATCATCGCTTCCATTTCAGTACTCATGCTGATTCCTCCTTATAACGTGATACGGCATTCATCTGCCGGTTTGCCCTTTACCACACGTTTTGTTTCTTTAATATGTAACAACGCCGACAATGCCTGATATTTAGGTCGTGCCATCTGATCATTCAAGGTAGCTACCGGATTAGGAGATTCCCCCTTCGCATACTTTGCTGCATTTTTACCGATAGCGCGGTATACTTCCTCCGTCAAAAGCGGTGCCTGCGGGAACAATTCCAAATTAGATAATGGCTGCAAATCGCGCTGGTGAATAACCGTGGTTCCTTTTGACTGGATGCCGATGCAAATTCCGGAGCCGGATAATTTATCTCCTTCCACTGCCATGAACGCTACATCTGACGAGCGATATACACGAACAACACGTGCCTTTAATCCTTCTTCTTCAATCCCTGCCACCAACTGACGAATAACTTCTTTATGCGGTACACCGACGATAGTAGTACGCTGACTGCGAGCAAAGGCAGGACCTACGGCTATAACTACTTCATCCGGCGATGTATGCGCCTGTGCCGGTCCTTCCGTTACGACCCACGAATCATCGCTATCATCTTCCTTTGGTTTTGCCACCGTTGCCGAACCGGTGAAGGTAACCGGCTTGCTGGCATTTCCCATTTCACTGAGCACTTCCATGATAAGTGCGCGTAATACTTGTTCATTTACTTCAGCCATGTCGATTCCTCCTTAAATATCACGCGGGTCGATTGCATTCGGAATATCTTTGATAACTTCCCAATCCTTGCCTTCCAAACGATAGCCCGTACCTACACCGGCATAATCATTGGAGTCATTGATTGCAGAAATTACATTAAACTTATCATCAAAAATAGCGGATGTTTGCAAATAGTCACCGGCTACTTTTTGTTTCAACAAATTAAGTACACTTTGTGCTACATCATTAAATCCTTGTTTAGCCAAGCCCTTAACGAAATCAATCCCCGTTACGCCACGAGCCATTAAATCTGCGGCACCCTTGATGTCCGCTACCTTATCACGTTCCGGCATATCCTTAGAACCGTGTGCATATGTAGCTGCTTCTACTTCTTCATCGGTAATGGCCGGTAACCCTAATTCTACAAATAAGCCTTGCAAGGCACGCGCTGCTTTATTGCGAACAGCTACGACATCTTCTTCACGTACCGGCTTAAGGCCACCGTTTACTTTGAGGTCACGCTGAATAATTGTCCAATCATCATAGTCTTCCGCATCCCAGTTACTGCCGGCAAACATGTTGTCGTAGTTAGGCGTTGAACTGTAACCAGAACAAATAAAATCTGTACCCGGCGCAAATTGCATAAGCGTACGTGCTGTACGACGTAAATCAGAATGGCTAAAGGTCTGGTCATTACTGGAAGCACATTCCAAATCAAGCATAGCCGCTACCAAGTTTTCCGCTAACACAGCGCGAATACCGGATGGAACCGCAGCTGGAATACCGATACAACTTACCGAACCGTTCTGTATACCTTGCACCCCGGCACCTTTGGTAAGGAATAAGCAACGAATTTCAAGGTACAGCATGGACTTGCCTTCCGCCTGTCCCATCTGAACTTCCGATCCCGTTCCGGAGGTAAAACGCATTTTCAAACCGCGTGATGCATATGCCGATGCCAAGAATGCCTTCGACCACGGTGTATCATCGCCATCGGTAAATACATCTTCTGTGCCATATACGGAAATGGTTTCTGCATACGCCGTAAATCCACGCATTCCCAATTCCAGTTCAGTGGCTTCTTCCAAGGAACACTGCGTCAATACACCGGGGCGCCCTGTCTGCGAACCTACGAGAATACCGATGGCATTAAGAGGCGCATAACGCGCTACGGCTACCGTTGTTTCTTCTTCCGCAAAGCCACGTAACGCACCTTCTGCTGCATCTGCCGCAATCTGTACCGGGTTATCATTGACATTTGTTACATGGGCTTGGTTGGCCATAGTACGACGCGCGCGCATCTTCTGCATGCATTGCATCATTTCGACTACATTCATCTGGCTAACTACTTCCAGCATCTTAGCCGGAGTCATCGACTTGGCTAAACCCGCTATTTCACTGCGCGGTACGGACGGTGTCAAAATCATATTGGCAATTTTGCGCGAATCCATATTCATAACTTCTTCGGCGCGTTCCAAATTGATAGCATAGTTAGCAATAAAAGTATCAATTAAATCAAAATCTTCTCGACGCTTACCATCAAGTTCTACGATAGTGCCGTTTTCAATTTTGATACTTGGCTTGGGGTCATTAGGGGATTCCATGGCTATAAAGCCTTCTTCTACCCATTCCTTTACATAGCCGTCTTGGTTAACCGGACGCTGACTTAGTACTTCAAAGCGCTTTGATTTCATACTCTTATACTTCCTTTCCCCATGACTCTAAATATATGAAGGTACATCATTTTTTGGCTCGCTCCCCAATGTACCCAGTAATTCCTTGCCTATTTCACGAGCTGTGATAACAGCTTGACGCACAGCACCGGAATCACCGGTGATTTGCAAAATAACTTCATTGGAGAAACTCGTGCCATGAGCCGGTGACGAATAACCAACCACATCGACATTAGCTGCTTTAACCGCCGCATCAGCCATAACAACGCCAATAGCCGCCGGAGCACCGACGATAAGCCCGAAAGCCTTACCTTCCGGCGCACCGAATGCTGTTTTTAATGCATGACTGGCACGTGCCGTATATTGCAACTCAATGTGTCCCGCTTCATTGCCATATACATCTCCGAAAGTGCGTTCCACTTCTTTCAGTGTTACTTCTACGGCGCGTTTAACATCGGATACATCGTCTCCACCGAATACGATCAAGGAACCATGACCGGCACCGCCTTTAGTGTCACGGGCAAGTTCAATGCTTACAATTTCCGTATTTGTTGCCTTAACGGCTTCATCAGCGGCCATAATATGCGGCCCTGCGCCGGTACGGGCACCGACAACACCGATAGAGCGATATTTTTTTGTCAATTTCATAGCATCTAATACTTGTTGATCCACGTTAGCAATAACAAGACCAATGGTATCGCCCACCTTAGCCGTACCGATAAATTCTGTTAAGCTGCATGTCTTTGCCATAATCTGTTCTTCTCCTTTACTCTCAGCAACGGGAGCCGGAACACTGTCCTTAGCTAACCCATCTGCTTTACTTAACACGCGTTTTAGAATTTCATCTACCATTTTTTGGGTGTCGCTCATCATTCATCACCTTTTTCAACGTCGCTTGGGAACAACATGCCTTCTACTTCACGATGCGGCCTTGGAATTACATGTGTCGATACTACTTCACCTACACGTTCGGCAGCAGCCGCACCGGCATCTACCGATGCTTTAACAGCACCAACATCGCCGCGCACCATGACGGTTACCAAGCCGGAACCTATTTTTTCGGTGCCGATAAGAGCCACGTTAGCTGCTTTAACCATAGCATCTGCTGCTTCAATAGCCCCAACAAGGCCCTTCGTTTCCACCATACCCAATGCTTCTTGCGCCATACACGTCATCTCCATTCCATTTCCATAGTTCATACCATTGCCGAAAGGCTTTATATTTATATTTTAAAAAATAACAGGATATTATTTTTTAACACTTTTTTACGAATTTTTCTTATCTTGTTTTATGATTAACAAATTTTTGTTATAATACTTCTATAGAAAAGGTATGAAAGATAGTTATACTCTCTATCTCTTATCAATATCTTGAGTTATATAAATTATCACAATTTAATCTTCTTACTTCATTAGGAAGAGAGGTGTTGAGCATGCATTGCAGTGTACAATCCGAAACTGCTATCATCAATCAGATTATGCGTGATTTTACGACCATTACCGATATGGCCTCCGTGTATGTAGATATTCGAGGAAAGGTCCTCTCCACCAAATATAGCTTCACTAATTTCTGTAACTATATGCGCAGTCGGCCTCACACGGCTAAACTATGCGCTTATTGCGATGCCTACGGCGGACTTGAATCTTCCCGTTGCGGTCAATTCAAGCCGTATCGTTGTCATGCAGGGTTAAGCGATTTTTCTATTCCAATCATTGCCGGCGGACAGCTTAAGGGCTATATTTTAGCAGGGCAAACCATTGTGATGGATCCATCCTTACCACAAATTGCTCCGGCTACCGATTGGCACAGCTCCAGTGAACTTAAAAGCTATTACCGAAAGCTTCCTTCCTTTCGTCGTGAAGAAATGGAAAGTGCCGTACATGTACTCAAGCTGATGGCAATGCACTATTTCCCGGAAGTAGCGATGGGATTCGGCCATTTACCGGACTATTTAACGCAATACACCGCACCTAAGGAAATAGCATTGCGTCCGGAAATCAAACGAGCCCTTGCCTATATTGATAAGCATTTATACCAAAATCCGTCGCTTCGTGATATTTCCGCTTATGTATACCTAAGCGAAACCTATTTTTCAAAGCTGTTCAAAAAAGAGATGGGACTAACTCTCGTCCAATATGTAAATCAACGTAAGTTAGATCAAGCTAAAATTTTATTGCGCGAGTCGGATAGCCCTATTGAATCAATTGCGAAAGCCTTAGGATTCAGTCGCCCTAGTTACTTCAGCAAAATTTTTAAAGAAGCTATGGCGGATACGCCTCATGGCTATCGCAAAAAATATAGAGCGTAACACTACTGCTACTATTTCGTACATTACATAATCCTTTTACTTCTACTAACATGCCAAAAGGCCGTACGATTTGTGAATTTCACAAATCGTACGGCCTTTTATTCGTCTACCGTATCCCGACATCTAAAGAGAGTATCATTTCTATTTATTATTACACTATTCATGCCTATACTACTAACCAATGATAGCTTCTAAAGGCCTACATAGATTTCAACAATCATTCCGCTACAAATTCAGGGATCATGTAGAGAACAAGGATACAAAAAATATGCGGGAGTACAAAATAAAAAACAGCACCTACCAACGCAGATGCTGTTCATTAAGTGGCGGAGAGAGAGGGATTTGAACCCTCGGTACGGTATAACCGCACACATGATTTCCAATCATGCTCCTTAAGCCGCTCGGACACCTCTCCAAACAAATAGCTCATCCGTATCACTACTTCATATGAACTACTTGGATATTATATACAATTTTCCGGTATCTTGTCAACACCTTATTTTGATTTTATACATTATAACCACTCGGTAAATGTATCCCAATCGCCATCTATCCGCGCTTGTACTTTTGTCATCAAGCTACTGCCTAAGCTTCGCTCTTGCCCGACCAGCTTCATATATACGGCCTTAGCAGCTTCACGCTTTCCGGTCAGCTCTAAGGCCTGTGCGTAATTAAAGACATTTATCATGTTGGACGGAGTGCGCTTATATATGCTTTCAAAATACGGCAAAGCCCCGCTATAGTCACCTTCTTCAGCCAAAATATTTCCCATCAGTCCTTCTGTCATATTAACGGTGCTATCGGGAAAATGATCCTTCGCCTCTAATTGCAACGCACGTGCCAGGTCATCCTTTGCTTCCGCATAACGTTTCATCTTGTAATACAGCATAGCCCGATTATTATAACTTTCGGGAATCAACGATCCATGCTTCATACTCTTTTCAAATAATGTTAATGCCTTATCATACTGCCCTTCGGCTAAATACATCTGCGCCAGTTGATTACGCAATCCTCGATCCTTCGGTTTATGCTTTACTACTTCTTCTAAAACGGCAATTAAACTATGATTTGTCCCCACCGCCGCTACCGAATTTTCTGTTGACGATGTTACGGATTGCATCGTTGCTGCCGGTGCTTTTGTAGATGCTGTCATATCCTGCGCTGTCGTATGTGCCGGGGTTCCTAAAACAACTATCGACAATATAAATGCGGTCGCTCCAATTTGTTGTACGCGTATCTTCATGATATGCCTCCTTCGCTGCTGTGTACTTAACTTTTATTGTATCATTCTCACTTTTCTTGATACAACTACAGAGCCATGAAGTAGAAGCTAGATAGTATCAACTTTTGTCAATTCACCCGTAGCCGGATTCATAATACATCCGCTGATACTAACATCTTTGGGTAACAACGGATGCGCACGTAATACCTGCACTGCTTTTTCTACATTTAAATGCGCGCAGGTAAAGCTATCCGCCCATCGTTCCAAAGTAGCATACACATCAGCAATAGCCTCCGCATCAATACCGCGCTGTTTCATTTTATCAGCTAAGCTTGCGGCAGTCGTCTTCTCCATACCACACCCATCGTGACCAACAACAATGACTTCGTTGGCTCCCAGTTCAAATACGCTAA
Source organism: Veillonella magna (assembly GCF_959600285.1). NCBI lineage: Bacteria > Bacillati > Bacillota > Negativicutes > Veillonellales > Veillonellaceae > Veillonella > Veillonella magna. The sequence continues at coordinate 74,579 of NZ_CAUGKU010000008.1, forward strand.
CCAATATGCTACGCATTACATCCCCAAAAGGTTCAATGACATTGCCGGCTACTTTGATGACATTCGCATCGCCGCGCTGTAACCCCATAGCATTCTCCATCATATTGACTAACCGTGTATCCATGCATGTTACAATTGCCAAATGCTTCGCAGGCAACTTAGCCACAGCAGGATCCTCCTTAGCATATTTCATTCCTTCTGAAGCCACATACGCTTCATTTGCTTTCATAATCGCATCTATCATTGCCATGTCAGGATCTCCTCTCTCTTTACTTCCTACTTTCCCGCTGGGAATAAGAACAATTTGTATTATATCACCTTACTGCAGTAAGACCTATGGCAAAGGTCACACCTCTAAAACGACTATGTAGGGTCTTGCTAATTTCCTATTTACAAGTACAGAAAAACTTGATACACTTAAACAGTATTCTGCGGGCATAGTTCATCGGTAGAATGCAAGCTTCCCAAGCTTGAGAGGAGGGTTCGATTCCCTTTGCCCGCTCCATAAATATAGCCGGAAGGCACACATCACAATATGATGTGTGCCTTCCGGCTTTTATCATATACAAACAATCATGCCTAGATTATATCCATCATTACTTATACATCAAGTCGTACTGCTTCACGCAGACGGAACGAGTAGATGTAAGTTTCCTTCACAGGCATACCTGTCAGCTGTTCCAGTGCCTCCTTGTATATTCGCAGTTGCAACCTATAGCGTTGACGAAGTTCATCGGCATTACGTACCTTATCTGTTTTATAATCAACCAATACCCATGCTCCGTCTTCTTCAAAAGCAGTATCTATAATCCCTTGCAAAAATAGCTGTTCATTCTGTTCTACCTGCGGATACACATCACTTGCCGATACCAGCCGACTAAAGGGCCACTCTCGTTCTACCCTGGGGGATGTTAACATCCGCTGCCCCAGTGCACTTTCATAAAATTGCCGCAAATACGTTTCATTGAGTACCTGACGTTCATCCATAGTCATATATCCGGCTAGTACCAGGTTATCCAAAGCCTTTTTCAGGCTTTCCTTAGTATATGGTTGCAACGGCAGCCACTGCATCGCCTCATGCATCAGGGTCCCCCACCGAGCGCCCGAGGCCGTCACCGCTTCTTCACTTAAAGCAACGGGTTTCATTGCAAACGCTTCATCAATGATAGTCCCTTCATTCACTGACACTTCATTCATCAACACTCCATCTGCCGGTTCATGATTAGGCAACGCCTGTTCCTCGGCAGTAATACCCGTTTCACCACTTGTTGCTTGCAATGTACTATCTAAATCATCATCGATAATACTACCCGAAGTAGCCGCTAATGCTTCGGCTTCGGCAAATCGTCGTTTAATTTCACTCACCGAAATCTTAGCCGGCGTAATCACCGCTCCCGGGTAAGCATAAGAAAACGCAAATCGATGAGCAATGGCCTCTGGCAACGGTTCTGCACCTAACGGCTCCATTGCGTATACCTTATGCAACAACATTTCCGCATCAGTACCGGTACTACGCAGCTTAGTATAGGCACTGCCGTCATGTACGGCAACTGTAAAGCGACAGCTTTTATCCTTCAGATTCGGCATTCGTATATCCTCAACGCCGCTGTTAAGGCGAATGGAATTTCCTTCCAGGTGACGGCCTAGGCCGAGAAGCAACCAATCCAGGTACGAGTTAGCGCCTAAAATCAAATCCGCCGGAAGTTGTTGTTCATCTAGAACGAGCGCCGGCGCAGCTACGCGAGCACATCGGGCTGCAAAATTCTTTACATATCCCGTAATAAATAATTTATCCCGCGCCCGTGTTAAGGCCACATACAAAATACGTTCTTCTTCCGCTTTAGCTGCCTTTGCCAACAAACGACGATTATACAACCACGGCAGTGACCCATACATAACACGATAGTCCGGATAATAGCCTTTTAATCCCAAACCGCCATCTTTATGTAATAAAATAGGTTCCATCAAATCACGCATATTAAATTTCTTTTGTACCGAGCTGAGGAATACGATAGGAAATTCCAATCCTTTACTCTTGTGAATACTCATAATGCGCACTACATCATCAGCTTCGCTTACCGTCCGAGCTACACTGAGATCCTCTCCGGCCGCCTGCAAGCTTTCGATGAAACGTAAAAAGCGAAAAAGTCCACGGAAACTGCCGGCTTCATATTGCTTGGCTCGATCATACAGTGCCAATACATTCGCCCTACGTACCAATCCGTTCGGCATGGCACTGACATACTCAACGTAATTAATATCTTCAAAAATATGCCATAACAATTCGCTGACGCTGCGTCGCCGCGACAATGTACGCCATCTTGTAAATCGTTCGATAAACGCCATCACTGCCGGATTATCTTCCTTGCTGGCAAACGTTGGCAACAATGACCACAAGGATCCATCGCCTTGCATTCGTAGTCGTCCTAATACGTTAGCATCAAGGCCGACAATAAACGAACCTAACACAGCTGCCATCGGCAGGTCCTGTTCCGGGTTATCGATAACCTGTAGTAAGGCTATCAGTAATTGTACCTCCAAGGAACTGAAATAACCGCTGTTCTCCTCCGCATAAGCCGGAATACCCGCTATGCGCATAGCTTCCACCATACGATTGGCTTTACCGGCTACCGATCGCAGTAAGATAACAACATCTCGCCAACACATGGGACGGAAACTACCGTCCTTTTCCTGTATTTTTACACCGGCTGCCTTCAAGGCCCGCAATTTTTCTATAATAAACGCAATTTCCTTCTCGTCATTTTCCAGTTCATCCGCATCATCTCCGCCATCGGAAGCCATAGCTGTCGCATTAGAAGAAGTCCCCTTCTCAGATGCTTCTTGTTGTGTCGTATCATCCACCTCGATAAGATGTAATTCTACGGGACCGCCAACCCAATCCTCCGGCATATCTTCTGTTACTCGTCCCGGATAAAGAGCTTCTTCATCACCATAGGAGAGCTCTGCCCCTTCTTCCGTCATAATTTGGCGGAACAGAAAATTAGTAAAGCTCAGGATATTTTCATGGGATCTGAAATTCTGTGCCAAATCAATACGACGTTCCACATCTGCCTCATCACGACCGAAGCGATGGTATTTTTCCATAAACAAGGTAGGATCTGCCATACGAAATCGATAAATAGATTGCTTCACATCACCTACATAAAATCGATTGTCGCGGCGCGATACTAAATTGACGATAGCTTCTTGCACGCCGTTGGTATCTTGGTATTCATCAACCATAACTTCCTTGAATTGTTCCTGTAATTCCAACGCCACCGAAGAAGGATGCCAATTCCCCTCTTCATCCTTGTCACGCAGTAATGCCAAACACAAATGCTCCAAGTCGGAAAAATCCAACAAGCCTGCTCGGCGTTTGACTGCTTTAAACGCTATATCAAATGCCTGCACTAAGCCGATAATCCCTTGTGCGTAAGGGAGCTGACCGCGCAGTTGCTCTTTAAAGGTGGCTTCGTCTACAGCAAAAGGTCCCTGAGCCATAACCTGCAAACGTTCTTTATTCTGTTTTCCCAGTGCTTCCACCTGTGAAACGATTCCCGCGTCTATAGCACCTGATTCCAAATCTTTTTTTAAGCCTGTCTTTCGATAGGCCCCGAAGCGGTGTTTCTCTGCTAACGCAACTGCCGCATGCATAGCATCCCAATTCTCGGATTCCCGTAACGCTTCTCGAATACCAGCCACCTCATCAACCAAACTTTGCCAAGGTGCGGGACCGTCCGGACGATTAATCAACGCTACCATTCTCTCATAATCAGATTCTATCCGAGCAATTATATCCTGCTGTTCCTGCCAAAATACCTGTCCCCATATCGTTTCGAGCAACGATGTATCCATAGCACTTTCATACCGTTGGTATGCCTTATCAAGCCAAGCCTGAGGATCACTTTGAGCTAAGGCAAAATCATAAATGCGTAACAGTTGATGCTTTAACCGTTCATCCGAACGATTATCACTAAGCATATCTGCCACTTCGAAGATGTGATAGTCATTATTCGTATACGCCTGCAACAATACATCATCCAACACTTCCGAACGCATGAGCTGCAGCTCACCTTCATTCCCAATGCGAAATGCCGGATCGATATCCAGACGATAAAAATAGCTTTTTATAACCCATTGGCAAAATGAATGCAATGTCGAAATATGTGCGGATGGCAACAAATGCAGCTGCTCTTCTAAATATGTGTCACCCGTTTCCCCATATACTTCGGAAAGCTTAGCTCCAATGCGGGCACTCATTTCCGCCGCAGCCGCTTTTGTAAAGGTCACTACCAATAGTTCACTAATACTGAGCGGTCGCGTTTTATCGCGCAAACGTGAAATGATTCGTTCTACAAGCACTGCCGTTTTACCCGATCCTGCAGCGGCAGCCACCAATAATGTCTGTGATGACAACGGTCCCGGCTTTGGCGCCTCAATCGCCTTCTGTTGATCGTGGGTCCACTTCATATACCGTTCCTCCTTCTGCCATACGACGCATGCCTTCTTCTTCACTGAGACTATGAATATAGCGATAGCGATTACGCGTATTTTCAAATCGACACACTACGCGATATTGACAAAAACTGCAGGGAATACGTCCGTCCAAATTATACGGGCTCAACGGAAAATGACCTTCTAAAATATGCTGTCCTGCTTTTGCCATCACGCGACAAGCATAATCGGTCAACGTTTTAAATTCGCCCACTGTCTTTACTTTCCGCAAATCACTGCTGTAAATATCTCCGGATTTTTTTAGACGTACCGGTACATACGGCGACGTATCGGACCGCCCTGCCAAGCTATCATCCATTTTTAATAAAATATCGTGATCATGCGCAAAATATCCGCTATTCCTAAGCGACGTATCCGTCATTGATTTCTTTTCTGCCTCAGCCACTGCCAACGGAGCCGTATCACTGATTTGCGGATTCTTTACATATGTATACACCAGCGCTGCCGGCAGCATGGTCATTGAATGCTGGGCTCGTTCCAACGCCAGTAAATACGTAACCAATTGCAGCTTTAACCCATAATAAATGTCGGATGCGGATACCGCAGCCCCACCTGATTTATAATCAATAACCAAGCCAAATAATGTATCACCTATGCGATATTCATCTACACGGTCCAGTTGTCCTCGCAAGCGAATATAGTGATTTCCGCCTAAAGCAATCGGTACTGCCGGCCAGCTGTCGGGGCCATTGCCGAAGCCCTGTTCTACATACACCGTATCAAACACACTTCGCTTCGACCAGTCACTGAGACGATATACCGTTCGTTGCAATGTCGCCTCAAGGCGCTGCTGCAGGGCTTCTTCATAGGCATCCGTAAAAGCATCGCCTAATAACTCCGCCGTCGTATCCGCTACTACATCAGCACAAATTTTCTGTAATTCCTCCGGCTGTACGTCACGCCATTGTCGTTCCTGTGACAAGAGAAGCATACCTAAACGGCGCAAGTTTTCATGCAGAAACGTTCCCATTTCCGGTGCACCAAACGACTTGACCTTGCGCGGTGCCAGTTGCAACGCATATTGCGCGTAAAAAGCAAACGGACACCGTTGGTAACTTTCCAATCGAGTAACCGATCCGTCCAAAGCATTTCCTCGTAACAGTAATGCATCTACCACAGCCGGTTCAATAAGAGGCACCTCGTTGGTGTCCAACGCCCCGCGCGTCGATAATCGAAGCGGCTCGTAATAACCTGCTTGTAAACTCCAATCGTAAAGACTCCACCATAATGGATTTACCGACTGCCCCTTTACTGCCTCGCTAACACGTCCCGCTAAAAGGCGTAAGCTCTGCTGCGGGGTCCACATATAATCTGTCTCGTCACCATCCGGCATCGTCAGTGGTGCTTCCATCGGCGGTGATGTATATCCCATGCTTGCCAATCGTTTAATTACCAATGACGGTTCCAAGCTATTACCATCCTCACCGGAGCCGGCGTAGGATATATAAAGTCGCTGTCGTGCTCGGCTACAAGCAATGTAAAAAAGAAATTGCTCGTTAAAGGCGCGAACCAAGGCACCTGCAGCCAGCGTGATTCCTGCCGCCTGCAACGCTGTACGCTCTTTATCCTTGAGTAGTCCTTCATCACCCATGCGCTGCGGAAATACACCTTCGTTAATGCCCGGTACAAATACAATGGCACTTTCCGTAGTATACCCGCGTTCCACGGTAGTCACAGCCACGTGATCAAGACTCGGTGGTACCAACGAATATGTCACCTCATCCAAGCCCTCTCTTAACAGTACTGCGATTTCATCAGGTGCCAGTAGTTCCGTTTTTGCCAATAGCATAACTTCATCAAAAAAACGAATCACTCGCTTATACATTTGCTCATGACTATCTGCTTCTTCTTGAAGTCCTTCGGCTACTGCTTCGCGACTCCACTGCGACAATGTCCTCGGTACATGCAGGGACTCCAAGCACGTATATAAATGCTCACACCATTCATAGCCTGTATGTGACTGCCTGCCAAAATCCCACAACAGTTGCCACAATGGTACTATCCTACTGTGAATGTTCTGTATCCGAGATACTCGCAGCGTTTCTCGTTCATAACTATCGCTACCTTCCGGGCCCGTATCGCGACGACGATATGTCCATTCCGGCTTTAACCACATAAGCTCGCGAATACCAAATTCCAAGCAGTAATTTTCCAAAAGATCTACCTCTTCCCTCGACAAGGGAAAGAAATCAGTCTTTAATAATCGAAATACCGCATCATGATTAAATCGACTCTGCACTATCTCCAACAAGCCTGTTAAAAGTTCCGCCAAAGGATGGCTTCGCATGGGATGTCGTCTATCTGTAAAGAAGGGGATTCCATACTGCGCCAGCCCTTTTTCCAATATATCCCCATAGGTTTCTGATTCGCGCAACATGATTGTGATGTCGCGCCAACGATACCCTTCTTCTCTTACCAAGGAAGAAATTCGTCGACATATAGCATCTACTTCACGCTCACGGTTGTAAGCACGTACCACCGTTACTGTATCTTCGGATTGATTTCCCAGCGATGGATAGGCAAAATATCCTTTCTCCAGGGCTGTTAACACCGGCGATTGAAAACGGTGCTGTTTTGTGAAGCGCCGTACTAAAAGTTGCTTACCATATCGTTCCTTATATGTGGCATATACTTCATAAGGGCGATGAAATAATTGTCCCGGCCTAGCATATCGTTCCGGCTCTGTCTCGGCCGGCAACGTCACTGTTAAAATAGATTCCTTTGCCAAGGCAAACATCCGCTGAATTAATATATTCTGCAGCGGAGTAAACCAATGAAAGCCATCTACGATTACATGTGCCTGTTGTAGTAACGGTGAATCACCAATACAGCGAATCAGCTCTTCCATGCTATCTTCATCGCTGCCCCATAGATTATCTGTCATCGTTTCATACTGTTCTTTGATATATGCCAATTCACGCAGCTTTCCGGCAAGTCCCATAGAATCTACTTTATCGGCACCGCTTCGCAAATCCTCTGCGGTCACACGAAACGCTTTGCATTCTGCCAGTAATCCTTGCAATACATCTGCAAAATGTGGCTGCGATGCAGCCCGACGTAATACTTCAAGTTTGTCGGCATGTCGTTTTAACAACAGTCGCAACACTAATTTTTGCCCAATATCGGACAAGCTGTCTTCTCTTGCTTTCCCCAATGATTGAAAAACCTGATGAGCTAACCGCCCAAAACCTACCACACGTACTGTTGTAAAACCACCTTCCGGCATGAAAGCCGCTAATTCACGTTCTGTGCGATACGTAGCCGGATCCGGCACCAAGAGGATAATAGGTTCACCGGGGCAAGTAGTTATGATTTCTCGAATTCGTTCGTAGCAAGCATAGCTTTTACCTGTTCCGGCTCGCCCCATATACATAGTCAGTTTCATACCGTACTCCTTTATTTACTCAATTATATGTCAATTATATATGCTTTCCCCCAGGGATGCCACATACACTACTAATGTACATAATAAATTGGTATGCATACCTATTGTAATTCTTTCGTCGTTATGATAATGCATTTATCGCATATCACGTGTTCTCTTTGTTCTTTCTACCTGTCCCTCCCGATTCAACTCTACCTATACATCCAAAATTTTTATATCCCCATAAAATAATAGAATTTTAATAACTATTGACTTATTCACGTCATAGTCATATCATAGTAACGCACTTAGACAAAATTTTAAATGAAGGAGGCATTCCGATTATGCTAAAAGAATTGGGCAATAAGCTCGAAGAAAAAGCAATGATCTCTTTTTTGAAACGTTTTGATGCAAATCCGTTTAAAGTTGTATTTAAAGACAATGAATATGTAATCGGCGAAGGGGCTCCGACATTTACCGTACATATGAAGGAACCTATTCCTGTCAGTAAACTGATGGAAAGCACTTCGATTGCCTTGGGAGAAGCATACATGGACGGCATTCTCGACATCGAAGGCAATTTATATGAAGCTTTAAACCATTTTTTGGGACAAATGGATAATTTTTCTACATCCGGTTCAGTAATGAGTAAACTGGCTCACGTATCCTTGGGTAAAAGTAACCAGGCCCGCGAAATCGAACATCATTATGATATCGGTAATGATTTCTACAAATTATGGTTAGATAAAACAATGCAGTATTCTTGTGCTTACTTTGCTAATGAAAGCGACAGCCTTTACGAAGCACAGGTACACAAGGTAGACCGCATTTTGCAAAAATTATATTTAAAGGAAGGCATGAGCCTTCTCGATATCGGCTGCGGTTGGGGCTTTCTTCTCATTGAAGCCGCTAAAAAATACGGCATTAAAGGCACCGGTATTACGCTCAGCAAAGAACAATATGCTGAATTCCAGCGCCGCATTAAAGAAAACGGCCTAGAAAATCAGTTAACTGTTAAATTGATGGATTACCGCGATTTACCGAAATCCGGTATGACCTTTGATCGCGTCGTTAGCGTAGGCATGGTTGAACATGTGGGACGCGAAAACTATCAGCTTTTTAATGACTGCGTGGATGCCGTACTTAAGGATGGTGGTCTCTTCCTCCTCCACTTTATCAGCGGCATGCAGGAAAAACCGGGCGATGCCTGGATGAGTAAATATATCTTCCCCGGCGGAATGTTGCCGAGTCTGCGAGAAATGATTGCAGATATGACGGAAGATAACTTTCATGTACAGGATGTAGAAAACCTGCGCATTCACTATAATAAAACCTTATTGGAATGGGACAAGAACTTCCGTGCTCAGTTGCCTACCATTAAGAACATGTTTGATGAACGATTCATCCGCATGTGGGATTTATATCTCACCGGTTGTGCCGCTGCCTTTTACAATGGCATGATGGACCTTCATCAAATTCTCGCCACGAAAGGTATCAACAATGAATTACCGATCACCCGTTGGTATTAATCGTTGGCGCTAACTACCGTTATAGCGAGTCATGTAATCCCCTTACAGGCTCACTATTTATAAAATACAAATTTATCCTAAACGAAAACAAGGCGGCAACTCATGTATCCCCTACATGAGTTGCCGCCTTGTTTTCTTTGCTTTCTATATTATTTTATTACCCAACTTTATCCAGTAGGATAAAACCGCTACAGCCATGCCACGATTTCTCTTATCATTTCATCAGCCGATAAGTCCGCGGCTGTAAGCAATGATAGCTACCGTAATCACAGCCAGCACTATTACCACTGCATAATCCTTACCGCGCATACCGACCTTAGCAACAAAACTATGCTTCTTATTGCCAAATCCGCGCAACTCCAAAGAAAGAGCCATCGTTTCCGATCGTCCCAAGGATTTTAAAAGCAGCGGTTGAATGACCGAACCATAGGATTGCAATCGTTTAACTATATTGCCCTTCATTGCCATTCCACGACACGCCTGTGCTTCTTGCACCGCCTTACTTTCCGTAATAAAATCCGGTACGAAGCGTAAGGCCGCCGTAAACATAAAGGCGTATTCGTAAGGAATTTTACATTGCGTAACTAATGCCGCCGTTAAATCCTGTAGCCGTGTAGTCGCCAATAGTACAATGAATACCATAGTCATACACAACATCCGCAAGCCTGTTACATAAGCTGACTCTAATGTACCTCCGCCAATATATTGCACAACTGCTAGAAATATTGCGAAAACAGCCAGTGTGAAAACTACCTTATATTGTGTATGCAACAAGCCTGTTACAGCCAACAAAACAAGCTCCGCTATCAACAGCACCGCCAATTCACTCGGTGTATGTAAAATAATTGCCCACAGAGAAACCGCCATAGTCGTAATAATTTTTGTAAACGGTACAAGCTGTTTCATTATAGGGCCTCCCTTCGCGCTATCATACGTTCTTCAAATTCCTTCATTGACTTGCAATAGCCTATGCCCGGTACGGATTGTGCCAATTCGACACACGGTGGCTTTGTCAATCCAAGCTCATATAAGTCATCTCTCTTGGTGAATAACTCTTCCGGTGTGCCGTCAAAAGCCTTTGTGCCGTAACCCATAATAATGGCTCGCGTACAATGTGATGCAATGATTTCCATATCATGAGTAACGAGAACAATAGTAAGTCCTGCGGACCGCAATTCCTCTAGCAGTATCAACAGCTCTCTTGTTTCCTTACCATCTTGTCCGCTGGTCGGTTCATCCAAAATAAGGATTTGCGATTTCATAGCTAACGCCGACGCAATCGCTACACGCTGCTTTTCACCGCGTCTAAGCGATGGTGGATACGACTTTGCCAAATGACTGATACCAGTACGCGCCAGTGCATCCTCGGTAATCTCCTTTACTTCCGATTTTGTATAACCAAGCTGCTCCGGTCCAAACGCTACTTCTTCGGCTACAGTAGGTCTAAACATTTGGCGATCCGGCTGTTGGAATACATAGCCGATAAAACGGCCCCGCTCCGAAGGAGATAATTTAGTAATATCATCACCTTTGTAATACAAGGTTCCCTCTACCGGTGTTTCCAATCCCATTAAAAGACGCGTCACTGTTGTCTTACCACAACCATTTCGACCGCCGACGGCAATAAATTCACCCTTGCCGATAGTAAAGCTTACATCTTTCATAATATCCTTGCCCGGCACGTATCCGAAGCGCAGATGTTTTACTTCTAACATAGCTATCTCCTTTATCTGTATCTCTGGTCCCGCTCATCAATGTACGACCGAAGTCAATCCTTTCTTTGCCGCCTCTACACTGAGCCACGGCGCCGGGAATGTATAGCCTGCCGCTTCCAATCGTAAATACGTAACAAAGATGGAAGGCAAGGCATCTACATAAATATCGTGCTCATACATATAACGTAACGTAGTCGGCACATCCGCATCACTGCGGATTTCACCATCCACCATAAGTACCAAACGGTTAGCATATGGCAACACCGCATGTAAATCGTGATCAATAACAACTACTGTAATACCATGTTCTCTGTTCAACGTACCTACCAATTTATACAGCTCAGCGGTCCCTTCTGGATCAAGCGAACTGGTTGGTTCATCCAGTACAAGAATAGATGGATCCGTAGCTAATACCGATGCAATTGCCAAGCGTTGCCGCTGTCCTCCAGATAAGCTGGTAATCTTTCTCTCTTCCATGCCTTCTAAGCCCACTTGTTTAAATACAGCAGCACTGCGCTCTTTAATCTGTTCCGGCGAGTAACCGCGATTTTCCATAGCAAACGCCACTTCTTCACCAACCGTCATCGTTACCAATTGTGTATCGTAATCGGCCATAACTACACCGATTTCTGTAGCTAAATCCGGAATTTCTACTTGAGTCGTAGCCTTCCCATTAACAAACACCATGCCTTCCATCCGACCCCCATAGAATTTCGGCACCGCTCCGGTCATGGCCATACATAATGTGGACTTCCCACAACCTGCCGGGCCGGTCACTACTAAAAAGTCTCCTTCATTAACCTGCAAGTTTATGTTTTTAATTGCCGGTGTCGTTGCCTTAGTATAGTAGTAATTAAAGTGCTCAATAGAAATCTTTGCATCGTGAGCCGGTGTGATGATCAAGCCCTCATGACTATCTGTAGTTCCCATCTTATCCGTTACATAACCGCGACGCGCAAAAAGATGCTTTGCCGGTACATAAAGAAGAGGCGTTACAATACCATTACACAAGCTTACCATAAGAACCATCGGCCACATGGCATTTACATATACAGCTGTCGGTAAACCTAATACCCAGTAAAGAATAGTGACAAAGACGCCACCCGATGCCACCGTGCTAAGGAATCCCGTAATAAACGGCAGTAACTCCAACTTTCCCAACTTAAAAGATCCCATACGCCCCAGTAAACTAACAAGTATCGCGCAAGTCAACGCTCCTGCCGGCTCACTGAATAGATTACCGTAGGGAAATGCGGATTTTGATGTCATCACATTGATAAGTGCAGCTACCAACCCAATGCCAACGGACTGGCGATAGGTAGGTCGCGTTAAATGAATAGCCACACAATACGTAGCGGTTGTCCAGTTCGGTGTAACCCCCGCCACACTAGGGCTGACTAAATGTAAAATAGTTCCCAAAGCCAACATCAGCGTGCTAACGGTTACCCATCGAAATTGGCCACCCTGCACATGGGTATATACTAATTTTGCTACATCTTTGCCACGTTCCATATACGTGCCTCCTTATCACTATCACCCTAATTTTAGGTATAAAAAAAACCTTCCGTTCCTACAAAATAGGGACGAAGGTTACTCCGCGGTGCCACCCCGATTGGCTTATGCAGCCCGGCTCACAACGTACGGCCACTTCATCTGTAGCGATACGCGCTCCTTAAATAACGGTAAGAGACTACCGGTAGTGCCTAGCCTTACGGATCGGACTACATCTCCCAGGTCCATTCGCCGCACCTTCTTGCATCGGGCTTCCACCTACCCCGACTCGCTGTAGCCGAGCTTGCGCGGTTACTCTTCCTGTTCGTTGATATTATCACTATGTTTTTTCTTATTATACACAGCTTTTCTCATTGCCGTCAACACCTAATCGCTAATCCTCTTCTCTTCCTATTTTCTCTAATATGTAGTTATCTTTTATCATTTACAAATGCTCCTCACACCCAAGATGCTTACAAATTACGGATTTATCTAACTTATGTATTTTCAGCTACGTTATTTTGTTATATACTATACTGTAGAATTTTATTTAAATATTTAATTTTATATTTAAATAAGTATCAAAAAATCTATAAGCGGCGCTACGTTCCAGTAACAAATCGCCGTCATCACTATAAGAACGGAGTGTATCATCTGATGAACAACATCGTCGTTATCGGCAGCTGCAACATCGATCTTACTGTCTTGGCAAACAAGCGCCCGAAAGCAGGCGAAACTATTCTCGGCGAAGGTCTCAACACCTCCCCCGGCGGTAAAGGTGCCAATCAAGCGGTAGCCGCAGCTAAGCTCGGTGCCCATGTCACTATGGTCGGTTGTATCGGCCAAGATACTTACGGAGACATGATGCTAAAAAATTTAAAACAGTACGGCATTGATACGACTTATTTAGTACGACGTGACACAGTACCTACCGGTACTGCGCATATTACCTTGGCCGAAGGAGATAACAGTATCATAGTTATTCTCGGCGCTAACGCTACGGTTGATGAAGCCGTCGTCGACAATGCTTGGCCGGCCATTGCAAAAGCCGACCTCGTACTTTTGCAAAATGAAATTCCCTTGGCTACCATCGGCTATGCCATAACCCGTTGTGCCGACGCTAATATCCCGGTGCTGCTCAATCCGGCTCCGGCAGCTTCACTCAATTCGGCTTGGCTTGACAAAGTAACCTACTTGACTCCTAATGAGCACGAGTTATCTGCGTTGTATCCCGGGGTATCACAGGAAGAGGTTCTTCGAACCGTCAAGCCGCAATTACTTATTACCTTAGGCAAGCGCGGTGTAGGCTACAACAATAAGGGGACACTTGCGATTGTCCCCGGCTTTACCGTTACACCGGTGGATACAACCGGTGCCGGCGATACCTTTAACGGGGCTTTTGCAGCCGCAATTGTCCGCGGCGAAACCATGGAGCAAGCGATACGCTACGGTAACGCAGCTGCCGCCTTATCTATTCAAAAGCTCGGTGCTCAAGAAGGAATGCCTTTTGAAGATGAAGTAGCAACATTTATGAAGGAGGCTCACTAATATGCAAAAAGGTGGCATTTTAAACAGTCATATTGCTAAGGTTTTGGCTGACCTCGGTCATACCGATACTATTTGTATCGGAGATTGCGGATTACCTGTACCGGAAGGAGTACAAAAAATTGATGTCGCGCTCACCTTCGGCGTTCCCTCCTTCGCAGACGTGCTCCGTCTCGTCACTAAGCACATGCGTGTCGAAGCAATTCATATCGGCGAACCTATGGAAGCGGAAAATCCCGTGAACTATGCCATCGTAGACGAACTTTTCCCGGCAAACCGTTTTGATCGACGCATAACAAGCCATGAGGAATTTAAAGAGGCTACTCGTCATTGCAAATGTATTATCCGCACCGGTGAAGCAACACCGTATTCTAATATTATCTTGCAAGCAGATTGTATTTTTGCACCAGAACGGTAACACACGTACCATAAAAGCACTTACGCTATACGCGATATAAGTTATAGGATTGGAGTTTTATTTACATGGAAATCACAATGTCCGGCATTGCCAAAGCCTTCGGTACCAACCAAGTACTACGCGACGTTGACATATGCCTGAAAGCCGGCCGTGTTCATGCCCTGATGGGAGAAAACGGCGCCGGTAAATCAACCTTGATGAATATCCTGGTAGGTATTCACAAAGCCGACGCCGGCACGATTGCTATCGACGGCCGAGAAACCACTTTCCACAGTGCCCGCGAGGCCGAACTCAACGGCGTTGCCTTTATTCATCAAGAACTCAACATTTGGCCGAATCTGACCTTATTGGAAAATTTATATCTTATGCGTCCGAAGAAAACGCGTTTTGGCATGATTGACAAACAGGCTATGCTCAAGGAAGCAACCAAAATGTGTGAAGACATGCATATTGAATTGCCTTTGCAAAAAGAAGCCGGTGAATGCTCTGTCGGTCAACAGCAAATGACAGAAATTCTTCGAATTCTCATGTTAGATGCCAAGGTAGTAATTATGGATGAACCGACGGCAGCGCTAACGGAACGAGAAACCGAAACGCTCTTTACCATGATGAAAAAATTAAAGGAGCGCGGTGTGGCCATCGTCTATATCTCTCACCGCATGGAAGAAGTCTTCAGCGAATGTGACGATATTACGGTTATGCGTGATGGTCACTCCATCATCACCTGCCCCATCGGAGATATTTCCGTTGACGAAGTAGTAAAAGCCATGGTCGGTCGCTCCATAGATGAATTTTACCCGGAGCGAACCACCATTCCCGGTGATACAGTACTTTCCGTAGAGAATCTTTCTCCTATCGGTCATTTTGAGCCCATTTCATTTAACCTGCGCAAAGGGGAAATTCTTGGCGTATCCGGTTTGATGGGAGCCGGCCGTACGGAAATCATGCGTGCCATCTTCGGTGTCGATGCACATAATGGCGGCACCATCACTTTACATGGCAAAGAATTACATCTCAAAAAACCGGAAGATGCAATCAAAGCCGGTATTGCCTTTATCACCGAAGACCGCAAAGCCGAAGGCCTAATCTTAGACTTCTCCATTGCCTCTAACATAACTTTGCCTAATTTGGGACACTTATGCCCGTCCAACATTATGCATCGCGAAAAAATGCTCTCCTTCAGTCAAGACTTATCCGATCGTCTCGGTGTTAAGACACAATCAGTACACTTGCCTGTTTCTTCTTTGTCCGGCGGCAATCAGCAAAAGGTTGTCATCGCCAAGTGGATAGGCTTGTCGCCATCCATCATTATCATGGATGAACCGACGCGCGGTATCGACATCGGCGCCAAAAGAGATATTTACGATCTCATGAACGAGCTTACCAATCAGGGGGTATCCATTATCATGGTCTCCTCCGAGCTCCCGGAAATTCTCGGCATGAGCGACCGCGTTATGGTCATTCACGAAGGTAGCGTAGCCGGTATTTTGAATCGCGCTGACGCTACTGCCGAATCCATCATGACACTTGCAACAGGAGGACAATAATCAATGAATACGAATGTAACTGCTTTTATTAAGAAAATGGGGCCACTTATCGGTCTTATCCTCTTATTTATTATTATTTCATCCTTAAATTCCAGCTTCTTGGAATTTTCTAATTTAAAAAACTTATTACGCCAGGTTTCTATTAACGCCATTATCGCTTTTGGCATGACTTTTGTTATTCTTACCGGCGGCATCGACTTGTCGGTTGGTTCCATGTTAGCTTTAGCCAGCGCTTTGATGGCCGATTTCATCGTTGGTGGTATGGATCCGATCGCTGCTATCTTCGCAGCCGGTGGTATCGGTATCATCCTCGGTGGTATCAACGGTCTTGTCATTGCCTATGGTAAAGTAGCACCATTTATCGCCACCTTGGCTACTATGACTATTTATCGCGGTGCTACCCTCGTATTCACCAATGGCAATCCTATTAGCGGACTGACACAAAGCGAAGCCTTTCATTCCTTTGGCCAAGGAAATTTACTTGGCTTACCGGTACCGGCCATTACCATGTTCGTGTCTTTCCTCATTTTATGGTTTATTTTACAAAAAACATCTCTCGGTCGTCGTACCTATGCTGTTGGGGGCAGTGAAAAAGTAAGTTTTATTGCCGGTATTAACATTAACCGCATCAAGATTTTTGCGTACGCCTTAACAGGCTTTCTCAGCGCATTAGCCGGAGCTATCATCACATCGCGCCTTAACTCTGCCCAACCGACTGCCGGCATGGGTTACGAGCTTGATGCCATTGCAGCCGTAGTTCTCGGTGGCACCAGCCTTGCCGGCGGGAAAGGTCACATCGTAGGTACCCTCATCGGTGCTCTTATTATCGGTACATTAAATAACGGGCTGAATATTCTCGACGTATCCAGCTTTTACCAGCAAGTCGTAAAAGGTATTGTTATTCTGTTGGCAGTTCTTGCCGATCGCAAAAAAGCCTAGGAGGTATAGTTACAATGAAAAAATTATTCACGTTATTAGCGGTAGCCCTCGCTATCGTTGTTATGGTAGCCGGTTGCGGTTCCAATAGCAACAGTGGTAATGCCGATAAAAAAGGCGGCACCATCGGTCTTTCCATTTCTACATTAAATAATCCGTTCTTCGTATCCATCAAAAAAGGCGTAGAAGACGAAGCTGCTAAACTTGGCATGAAAGTAAAAATCGTTGATGCGCAAAATGATCCGGCTAAACAGGCCAACGACATTTCCGACCTTTTAGAAGGCGGCGTATCCCTTCTCATTGTTAACCCGGTAGACTCAGCTGCAATTTCTACGTCTGTAGAAGCCGCTAACAAGAAAAACATTCCAGTAATCACTCTTGACCGCTCCACCGATAAGGGAACTGTAGTGGCTCACATCGCTTCCGATAACGTAAAAGGCGGTGAAATGGCAGCTGATTTAATCGTCAAAAAATTAGGCGAAAAAGCTAAGGTTGCCGAACTCGAAGGTATTCCGGGTGCATCCGCTACACGTGAACGCGGCGAAGGCTTCCACAAAGTAGCCGATCAGAAATTAACTGTACTCACCAAACAGAGTGCTGACTTCGACCGCACTAAGGGTCTGAACGTAGCATCCAATATGTTACAGGCTAATCCGGACATTCAAGCAATCTTCGCACAGAATGACGAAATGGCTCTCGGCGCAATCCAGGCTGCCAAATCTGCAGGTAAAACAATCTTTATCGTAGGCTTCGATGGCACGGAAGACGGCCAGAAAGCTGTACAGGATGGCGCATTAGGTGCCACAATTGCACAGCAACCGGAATTGATGGGTAAAATTGCTGTCGACACAGCTAGCAAGGTATTAAAAGGTGAAAAAGTAGACGCCAAAATCCCGGTTGACTTAAAAGTGGTGACAAAATAATATCCGTCAATCTATCAATAACATACCAATGACTTGCATATAGACATAAAAAGAACCGGCGAACACATTGTTCGTCGGTTCTTTTTTATCCAGTCACACTTTTTAATACATATATCTCTAGGGCTTTAGGCCAAAACATGTGAGTCCCATGTTTCTATCGCTAGTATGTGGTACTCTATTGTACAGCACTCCGCCTCAATACAATATCATTCATTACAGGTTCATCATCCATGCGCTATACTGATAACAGAAATAAATCACCAGTATTATCTCAAGTGAGGTTCTTTATGAAAAACTACATTCGTTACATCAGTGCCGGACTTTGTGCACTCTGTCTATCACTATTATGGCAGGGCATCGATATTGGTAAGTCGTTCCATAAAACCACAGCCTATATATTTCTTGCACTTATCGTCGTTCATCTACTAACGCAATATAACTGGCTCCGTCTTCTACGGGTACCGGAAGCCCGTGCCAAAAATATGATACGGATTTTATTTTGGGGTTCCTTAGCTCTTTCTTTAGCGTTTGTACTGGGCGCCGCTTTCTTTCCAAAATCGGTTATTACTGTATTCGGAATCCCAAAATCTGTCGTAAAAGCTCAACTTATACTATGGCATCAATACGCTGCCTATATTTTTATTTCCATCGGCGCACTGCACGGGCTTTCTCATATTCCTCAATATGTTAACCTACTAAGAAGAAAAAAATAAAGTTATCCTTTATAACAGTTAACTTAGATGTTCCGCCTTCAGTCATATAGCAATTTTCTTCATTTTAACTGAGGTTTTACTGAAAAATTCATAGCCGCCGATCGTACACAGTAACCAGCCACTCCAGCCTGTACTAACATTCCTTGACGTATGTCATTCAGCTGCAATCCTCCTAAAGCATATACAGGACAACTAACCTTATGACAAATAGCTGCTAGTCCCCGTAAACCCAATGGCTGTGCATCCGGTTTACAGGAAGTAGGGAATACAGGACTTGCTATTATATAGTTAGCACCGGAAGCTTCAGCTATCATTGCTTCCTCTACAGAATGAACAGAAACACCAACACCACCAAACCCATTATCATTTGGTCTACTACATAACCAGTGCGCTTCACTTGGCGCATTCTTTCTCCACCTCAACCAGGGCATCAACGGCATATGTACGCCAACGGCATCATTTTTTATCGCTAAATCAGGGTGATTGTGCATAAGTACTGAAATTTGTTTCTTCCCAACAACAGAAGAAATCGATTGCCATATTTTTTCATATATTGGATCTGTTACATCTTTCTCTCGAACAATAATAGCTTGTGGTGTATACACCTTACAAAGCTCAGCGATTTGTAATGCCAGCGGTTGTTCCGCACAATGTCTATCAGTAATCACTATCCATGGAAGTGTAGTCCTACCATCCTCTTGACATGCAGTTAACTTAAACATATATATAGTCCACCGGCACCGGCTGCAAGCCTAGCTTTTCTAAATCTGCACATACTTCAGAAACAGATCGTCCATCGGCAATTTCAAACTGTGCATCCCCATCATGATTTGTCTTTTCACTATGAGTCCCTATTCCAGTGCTTACACCTGCGGACAATTTATTTGCTGCAATGCTTGCCATCGCATTCCGCACACGAGCACACTCCCGTGTTGATACCGTAATAGATGCGGAAGGTATAAATAAACGATATGCACACACAATCTGTAATAGCTCTGCTTCGCCAATACCTGTAGCAGTTATTGATGTATTATTTTTTATAGGCCGTAGGCGTGGACATGAAAAAGCAACTTCCGCATGCGGATAGGCTTGTTGCAACAGTCTAGCATGAATCCCTGTTGCATATGCGTCTTTTCTAAAATCAGCTAATCCTAGCAACGCTGCAAATCCCACTCCACGCATGCCGCCGCGCAAAGCTCTTTCCTGTGCATGAAAACGATAGGGGAATATGCGCTTGGCACCGGCAAGATGTAACTGTTCATATACCAGGCTGTCATACGTTTCTTGGAATACCGTTACATAATCAGCACCGCACTGATGCAATAATGCATACTCTTCACTGTTTACCGGATATATTTCAAGCCCAATAACCCGAAAATACTTTCTGGCTATTTGGCATGCTTCACTAATATAGGGAATATCCGACATGGATCTGCTCTCACCGGTAAGTAATAAAATCTCCTGTAGGCCTGTAGAGGCAATAGCCTGCATTTCTCGTTCAATTTCATCACGATTGAGTGCTGCCCTCTTAATTGTATTATGGCAATTAAACCCACAATACACACAATAGTTTTCACAATAATTAGATAAATATAACGGGGTAAAAAGCTGTATGCCATTTCCGAAGTACGCTTCTTTTACAGCCTTAGCCTTCTGGGCCATTGCCTCCAAATACGGCTTTGCTGCCGGTGATAGTAGTGCGCCAAAATTCTTCCATGACAGTCGATCCGCTTGCAGAGCCTCTTCCACATCAATGGCGGTATATTCATTTGGTCTGTATGCCTCTCTGGCAGATATAACCTTGTGCATCAATGTTTCATCAATTACTTCCATACCGGTTATATATGACATCGAATCGCTTCGTGTCTGCTGCCATGCTTGTCGTACCACATCATTTATAATTGTCTTGTTTATATCGTACATGTTCTCCTCCTACTATCGTAAATATCCCGTAAGAGGTGAAGATGCTTGTCCACCACGTTCAAGTACGCGTCCCATGCCGGATACATACGCCCTACGACCGGCTTGAATGGCCATATTAAATGCCTTAGCCATTCCGGAAATATCCTTAGCTGTGGCAATAGCTGTATTAGCCATAATAGCCGTAACCCCCATCTCCATAGCCGCACATGCTTCCGACGGTTTTCCTATACCGGCATCCACAATAATTGGTACTGAAAGTTCGTCTACTAACAATTGAATCCATTCTTTATTAATAAGCCCTTTATTAGAACCAATCGGTGCTGCCAAAGGCATTACACACGCCGCCCCTGCCTGCACTAAATCTCTTGCTACTGTCAAATCGGGAAACATATAAGGCATAACTACAAATCCCTCTTTCGCCAGCTGTTCTGTTGCTCTCACGGTTTCTTGGTTATCCGGTAATAGATAACGGCTATCTCTCATGATTTCAATTTTAATAAACGGTGTGTGACAAATACGATGAGCCAAATGAGCAATCCGCACAGCCTCTTCTGCGTTACGTGCTCCTGAAGTATTAGGCACTATACTCACTGTTGACGGAATATACTCTAAAATATTAGCCGCACCGCCTTCATTTGTTCGCCGTAAAGCCAATGTAATCAATTCTACCTCAGCTGCTTCCGTTACAGCTTGTACTAAGGGTAATGAAAACTTACCCGAGCCTAAAATAAACCGTGATGAAAATCGATGGTCACCCAAATACCATTCATCATTTTGTCCATTCTGTTCTGCTGTCATCAGTATATCTTCTTTCATACCTACGCCTTTACCTCCTTCTTCTACATCTTTTACCGGTTTAACTTATATTTTCCTACCTCACGGTTTTCCTCCCAGTACAATAGACGTCACCACATTAGCCATTTGTGAAGCACATAATACAACCCTTGGCGCCATGACGGAATTTTTTCCTTCGATCCCGCTATACCCATCGCCACATAAATATAGATGAGTTCCTAAACGTTTTACACACATATCATTCGTTCTTCCATAACCGGCCATACCATTACCTGACACAATAGTTATTTCCGGTAATTGTCGACGGATCTCTCTCACTAACATTGCTTTTTGATCTGCCACATCAAACGCTTCGCAAACGATCGTCGACTCTTGTAAATAAGGGATCACAGTAGACGGGGTCAATCTATCGGTAATACAAGTAATTTGTATGCCGGGATTAATCATCGCTAAAATTTTACGCAATGCCTCCGTCTTATACTGTCCCACATGGTGTAAAAAATAATGCTGTCTGTTTAAATTTGTTATATCTACCCTATCAAAGTCAATCAACGTTAATTTTTCTATACCAATACGAGTTAATTGAACGGCAATATTTGATCCCAATCCTCCCAATCCGGCAACTGCCACATGTGCCTTGGCTAATTGTTCCTGCACGTCTCTGCCATGGCGACTACATAAAGCCTGCCACAAGCGTTGTACATCATTCTCCTCTGTTTCCAAAGGTGGCCATGAATCTATGCTCTTAAAATTTGTCTTCTGTTTATTTTTTTCCATTATCATCCACCGCCAACAAAACTAACAACTTCTATCTGCATGCTATCACTTAGTATTATGGCTTCATATGCTTCAGGCTCTACAATAGTACCATCAAGTTCTACAGCAACAGTTTTAATCGCATAGCCTTTGCTTTCTAACCAATGTGCCAACGATATTGGATCCGCGATTTCTACACTATTACCATTTACCAAAAGCCTTACCATACATATTTCCTCCTTTCTAAAAAAGAGCTCACAAAGGATGACACCCGCGGTGGTGTCCCCCTTCATGAACTCTGTTCAATCACATGGCCCTGCTATAATTCTATTGAAAAAATAAAAGGGGAATAGGTCATCTACCTATTCCCGCAAATCTTCATTATATAATCCCTACGTTGGCATTACCCAAATCAGGTTTGCGGGTCGAAGTCTTTAGCTTCCTCTCAGCCTGTCACACAAGCTCCCCTTATTATTTTTACAAAGCAATCATACGCTTTGCATTACGCTATTGTCAAGTAAATAATGACTGAAACATTTCTTAGAAATTCCACGTACCGAATTTTCCATCGTAGAAATCTTTTTCCGCTTGACGGATTTCTGCCTGTGTATTCATCACAAACGGACCGGCTGCTACAATCGGTTCATTAATTGGTTCGCCGCTAAGGACGATGAGTTCTGCCCCTTCTTCACCGGCTGTAATTGTAACTTGACCGGCCTCATCGGCAAATACTGCCAGCTCTCCTTGCTTTACTGTTTCATTAGCATTCAAGGTTGCCGTGCCGTAAATGGTGAGCATTAACAGATGATAGTTCTCCGGTTCCTGTACCGTTACCGTTTTCCCCGGTGCTACTTTGAGTCGATATATATTCATCGGTGTGAACGTATGCGCCGGTCCCTTGGCACCAAACGCCTCTCCGGCTACCACAATGGCTTCACCATCCTTACCATCATCACCGATTGTTGCCGTTCCCATCTGATTGGCTTCCAATGCTTGATACCCCGGTGTTGCCATCTTATGTTCAATAGGCAAGTTCACCCACAGCTGTAACACACGGAACGAACGATCATGTTTGGCATATTCCTTTTCATGATACTCCTTGTGCAGGATACCGGCACCGGCGGTCATCCACTGTACATCGCCGGGCTCGATAACACCATGATTACCACGATTATCATGATGCTCTACTTTACCTTCGAACGCAAAGGTAACTGTTTCGAAACCTCGATGCGGATGGGCACCTACACCAACTTCGTCTTCTGTGCCCGGGAATATAGTAGGCGCATTGTAATCCATCAACAAAAACGGAGAATACCTACGCATATCACGACCATATACAGCTGCCGGCAACAACTGATTTACTTTAAATCCGTTACCTACCCAATGATATCCAATCCCTCTGATAATTTCCTCTACGTTTCTAATTTCTTTATTCATACTATATCATTCCTTCCTCTTTTCGACATCGCTGATGCCGTCTTCTTTTATATCCATAATATTCGATGTATTCAATTTGCCATTATAATACTATATTTTTATATTGTAGTCAACTTTTCTATACTTACAGTTTTATTTTTCTGTAGGATATCCTATAGCTCAAGTATTTCAAAAACAGCGCCATACATCTACAATCAATATCATCTTTACTTTGTAGCCTAATATATCTCTTTTTACAGCATTCTTTTATAGGAAACTATTTATTCCCTAATAGTTTTCATCGTATAATAACTATAGAACAGAAATAGATTATGAAACAAGATAACATATCATAGTCTGTTATGGACTGTAAAATACAACACACAATGGGTAAGGAAGTGATTAGCTATGGAACCATGGAGACGCACCGTCTATATTTGTTTATTCGGTGCTTTTCTGGCATCAACGGGCATCAGTCAACTAGCCCCTATTTTACCGATTTATTTACACGAACTGGGGATGGAAAGTTCTAAGGATATTGCCGTTTGGTCCGGCTGGGCTATGGGCATTACCCATGTGGTCGTTGCTTTATCCGCTCCCTTTTGGGGCAAGCTGGCCGATCGCAAAGGCAGAAAAATTATTCTTCTCCGTGCCGGCTTTGGCATGATGATTTGTAACATACTGATCGGATTTGTAACCAGCCCTATTCAGCTGGTAGGTGTCCGGTTATTGCAAGGCTTGGTGTCGGGCTATTTTTCCGGTTCCATTACATTGGTAGCTACGGAAACACCGGAAAAGCATACCGGTTGGGCTCTCGGTTTATTAGCCAGCGCCAACTTAGCCGGTGCCTTATTGGGTCCTCTCATCGGAGGTTATTTAGCGGGCATATTCGGTATACGCAGCACCTTCTTTATCACTGCCGCCCTGCTTTGCGTTTCCACATTAATGACACTGTTTTTTATCCACGAAAATTTTACACCGCAGCCTACGGTAGAAAAGCAAGGATTCTCCGAGTTGCGTCATAAACTGGACTCTTTTGAACAGCTCGTTATTATTTCCGTCTCTTCCTTTATCTATGCCGTAGCTTTTATGTCCCTGCAGCCAATCATCACTGTGTATGTGCGTGACATCGTTCCACCGGCTACAGAGCATTTGGCATTATTGGCCGGGCTTGTATTCTCGGCAACCGGCTTCGCTCAAATGGTGAGTAGTTCCTTCTTAGGTCGTCTTATCGATCGCGTCGGTCCTCGCAAAGTTCTTATCATCGCTTTGTTATACGTAGGGCTTCTTCATATTCCCCAGGCCTACGTCACCGATGTATGGCAACTGGGCCTGTTGCGTTTTCTTCTTGGCTTAGGATTAGGCGGACTCCTACCTGCGCTTAATACCTATATTTCTTCTCATACACCTAAGCAATATTCCGGCCAAGTATTTTCCTATAATCAATCCATGCAGTTCTTCGGTTATTTTCTGGGATCCATCGGCGGTGCTTCACTCATGGCTTGGTTTGGCTTCACCTTTCTCTTCTGGGCAACGGGAATTCTCTTTATGTTAAATGCATTATGGGTATTCCTACGCATCCGGTCATAACATCGTATATACCTATATCCAATAAACCATTTTACTCTACTTGCACAGCGCATCAAAAACTCTACTCACATACCGCATCAAAATAATTTTTATGATTCTCCCTTTGCTTTCATCCTACTAAAGATACATAAAATAGCCTTTATAATCTATTTCTCTCTGACTTCTTATAAAACTATTCTGTCTCTTCTTTATACAAAAAAGTGGTGTCTATCTTGTACATAACGTCATGCATATATGCTAACGTACCGTTACAAGAACAGACACCACTTTTCATTTTCCCCACATTCTTAACTTACTCGTATTCTTATTGTCATCGTATTTTTAGTTTGCTTTCTTTTCATTGGCCAATATAAATATAGTGGACAAAATCATAACAAAGCCAATCATATCCGATGTAACAAACGTATTCCCCAATACTAACCATCCCAATAACGCTGCCGAGATTGGTTCAATGGAAGATAAAACCGAACCACGCACGGCACCGATACGGCGCACACCCTCCAAATAGGCGTTAAAGGACACCACTGTTCCTAAAATAACAATGCCGAATAAGGCACCGAATGTCCACATATCCCATTTTCCGGGCACTTCATGAAGAGGCCATGCACCATATGCCAAAATTCCGCCGGCCATCATCGCCAATCCTACAACCGGCCCGGTCCCATAGGTTCTTAAAATTTGCACCGGCTGCACGCTGTATATAGCTACCGCTACGGCTGATAGTAATCCCCAGAAAAGCACGGCTTCATTGATGTTCAACTTTGAAAAATCACCGTGCAGTGCAATCAGGGCCGTTCCTACGGTAGCCAATAATACACTGATACCCTCTCCCCAGCTGGGCTTTACACGGTGGACTACCGACATATATATTATAATCATAGCCGGAGCCAAATATTGCAATACCGTAGCGATACCGGCACCGGCATAAAAAATAGATCGGAAATAGGAATATTGGCACAATGCCATCCCCAAAATGCCGAAGACTAATAGCTTGGCCGTATCCTTTGGACTTTTAAAAATCCGAAACATCGTCCCTCGCATACGAAAAAAAACATAGAATACCGTTATGGCACCGGCTAACAACAAGCGTACAACCAACAGCCATTCCGGCGTAATTCCCCGTTGTTGCTGAATAAACTGGGCACAAATCCCCGAGAATCCCCATAGGATACCACCTAATAACGTCAATGCAATACCAATCAGCGTATTCCTATCCACTACAATGCCTCCACACTCACTTTAACGACTACCTTGCGAACCGCCTGCGGTGTATCATCAATCGCCATTAACGGACGATGAATATCTTCCGGGAAAAAGATAGCATAGCAGCCTTCACGCAAATCGAGTACACCTTCATCAGTCAGCGTCGTATCATAAAACCATAAATCCCGTTCCGGCATAGCCTCCGTCGGCTTTGCCTGTCCTCGGTCACAAGCAAAGCCAATACGCTCATGCCCTTTCACCATGAACTGCACATCAATGTAACGCTTATGTTGTTCCGGTTTTGTATCTGTCAGGCATCGCGTCGATACGGCATCTACATTAGCATACATCCGCTCTCCATCAATACCAACACGCCCCGGTTCCATCGCCATAAAGTCATGTTTCTTTAAAAATGTTAACGCTTCTTCTAACGCCTTGGGCAAATGAAACTGTGTAAAATCTATATCCAATGTTCCGAATATCATCGCACACCCTCCATTCCTACTACCGAGCACTGCCGCTCACAACTACAATATTTCCTCTACTATACCACCCCTCCCCCCTAAATGGCAACCGAAAGCCCTTCGCTTCGCCTCTCTTCTTTTACCTTCTTTCCACATACTCCCTCATAAGAAGAGGCCCCGTATATAAGTCGAAAAGCATTCATCAAACCTGCTTTTGCTTCCTATATACGGGGCCTTCCTTACTATATACTGTTATTCTTCCTTCGCTTCATACTTTGCGATAATTGCTTCTGCTAATTTATGGGGTACTTCTTCATAACTGCTAAACGTCATATTAAATACGCCCTGTCCTTGCGTCATGGAGCGCAACACTGTTACATAATCCAGCATTTCCGCAAACGGTACTTGGGCCTTAACAATGGTGATACCTTCCCGTTCACCCTGTTCCATACCAAGCACGCGACCGCGACGACTGTTCAAGTCGCCCATGATGTCACCCATAAACGAATCCGGCGCAATAACATTTACCTCATATACCGGTTCCAACAAGACCGGCTTAGCTTCCGGAATAGCTTTCTTTAATGCCTGCGCAGCGGCTACCTTGAAAGCAAGTTCCGACGAATCCACGGAATGATACGAGCCGTCAAGCAAGGTAACCCGTACGCCAATCATCGGATAGCCGGCAATTAATCCCTTGTCCAGCGTTTCCTTAGCACCTTTTTCTACGGCCGGAATATACTGTTTCGGAACAGCACCGCCGAAAATTTTATCTACAAATTCAAAATCCGTACCATCATATAACGGCTCTACGCTAATCTTAACGTGACCGTACTGACCGTGGCCGCCGCTTTGTTTCTTATGCTTGCCTTCCACTTCGGCACTGCCGCGAATCGTTTCTCTATACGGAATATACGGTTTTTCTAATTTTGCTTTCACACCGTATTTGCGTTCCATCTTATTCATAATGTGTTCCAGATGTACTTCACCCATGCATTTTACCTGCATCTGACGACCTTCTACATCCTTCACAACTACACAAGTTAAATCTTCTTCGCCAATTTTCTGCAAAGCCGAGGCTAACTTTTCTTCGTCCCCCTTCTTTTCGGGAACCATAGCTACTGTAAGCAGTGGCTGCGGGAATCGAATTTGACGATATTTTACCTTGAACTCCGGTGTGGCAAAGGTATCGCCCGTCTTTGATGCAGCCAATTTAGGAATGACAACAATATCTCCTGCACCGGCTTCCGTAACCGGTACCTGCTGCTTCCCGATAAGCGTATACATCTTGCCCCATTTTTCTTCTACCCCTTGGGTTACATTAAGAAGCTTGTCCCCTTCTTTTAATTCACCGGAGAACACGCGAACAAAACTTTGCTTACCGGCGAAAGGATCGAGAATCGTCTTAAATACAAAACCTGTAAACGGCTTGTCCACATGAACAATCTTTTGTTCTCCCGAATCTACGTCTTCTGCCGTCATAACTCGTTTGGTAGCATCCGGCATATAGCGAATCATGCGGTCCAGTACTTGATCCATACCGATATTCATAGCTGCACTACCGCACATAACAGGGCATACACGACCGGTAATCATACCTTCTCTAAGCCCTTGGCGAATTTCTTCCAACGATAACTCTTCACCGTCCAAGTATTTTTCCAGCAATTCGTCATTGCCCTCGGCAGCAGCTTCTACCGTCATTTCGCGAATTTCTTCTACCTTATCGGCCAGTTCTGTCGGTACCGGAACTTCTGTCATCTTACCGTTGTCATATACATAAGCTGTGCGCTTAGCCACATCTACAACGCCTTTAAACTCCGGACCTTCACCGATAGGTACCTGCAATGGCATGACAGCCTTGCCGAATAATTCGCGCATTTTTTCCAAAATTCCGAAGAAATCGGCTCCTTCCATGTCCATCTTGTTGATAAAAGCCATCCTCGGCATCTGCAGTTCTACGCCATAATCCCATGCACGAACCGTGTCTACTTCTACGCCGGATGTCGCCGACAATACCATGAGCATACCATCCGAAGCACGCAAGGCCGCGCGTACTTCTCCGTGAAATTCGGAATAGCCCGGTGTATCAATAAAATTAATTTTATGATCCTTCCATTCACATGGTGCCATTCCCAACTGGATGGTTACATTGCGTTTAATTTCTTCCGGTTCAAAGTCCATAATATGCTTATTATCTTGTCCCTTACCAACGGAAGCCACTGCTCCGCAAGCCAACAGTAATGTTTCTACAAGAGCCGTCTTACCTGCTCCGTCATGGGACACAACTGCCACATTACGGATTAAATCACCTGCATATTCTTTCATACAAACCGCCTCCTTCAAAGCGTAGAACTCACGCAATTGTCATTACTGTAGTTAATTCTATGCCTTACTATTAAAATCCTTCATAACAATTATACAAATTTTGAATTTTAACATTTTGGCATAATGCCCCTGTAAAAGTGCCTTCAAATTACAAAGACAACTGTCTAGTATATGTGATATACTGCTAAGAGATACAGTAATGGCACATGATGTGCCGAAACAAGGGAGGACTCAGTCTATGAAAGACGCAACTAACGACGTATCTTCGCAAGATTCGTCAACAAACAAGCATATGAAACGAGGTTTAAAAAATCGTCATATGCAAATGATTGCCCTCGGCGCTTCTGTCGGTACCGGATTATTTTATGGATCCGCACCAACCATCAAGCTCGTCGGTCCCGGTATTATTATTTCCTATTTATTGGCAGGCATTTTTATTTTTCTCGTCATGCGCATGCTCGGTGAAATGTCTGTTCGCGAACCGGTGTCCGGTTCCTTCAGCTATTTTGCCAATAAATATTGGAACGGCTTCGTCGGCTATCTGGCCGGTTGGAATTATTGGACGCTGTACATGCTGGCCGGAATGGCAGAACTGGCTGCCATCGCCGTCTATTTACAGTTTTGGTTTCCCGGACTGCCTCAATGGCTGAGCACACTGCTGTGCATTGTCATTATTACCTCCGTCAACCTCGTCCATGTAAAAGCCTACGGCGAAGTTGAATTCTGGGCATCCTTTATAAAAATTGCAGCCATCGTAAGTATGATACTCTTTGGCTTCTATCTCATCTTTGCTCACATGGGACCGTTCCCGCAAAACTTCAGTAATCTTTGGAACAACGGAGGCTTCTTTCCTAACGGTAGCTGGGGCTTCCTTTGCTCACTGGCCGTTGTTATGTTTTCCTTCGGCGGTGTCGAACTCATCGGCATTACCGCCGGTGAAGCCGAAGATCCAGAAAAAAGCTTGCCTCGTGCCATCAACGAATTGCTCCTTCGCATTTTGATTTTCTACATCGGCACCATGGTTGTCCTCATGACCCTGTCTCCGTGGGATAAAGTAGGCCTTACCGCCAGTCCGTTTGTTCAAATCTTCCAAGACATCGGTATTCCCGCAGCGGCCAATATTTTAAATCTTGTAGTATTGGTAGCGGCCTTATCCGTATTCAACAGCATCTTATATAGTAACTCGCGTATGCTGTATGGTTTGGCCCGGGAGGGTAATGCACCGAAACTGTTTGGCTATCTCAGCGCTCGCGGTGTACCGCTTATCGCAACGCTGTTTTCATCGGCGATTGCTCTCATCATCGTCTTGATGACCTACCTATATCCAAGTGCGGGCGAAGTCTTCATGCATTTATTGGCACTTGTTGTAGCCGGCCTTATTATCAGCTGGTTTGTCATCGTTGTAACACATATGAAATTCCGTTGTACTTTCACACGAGAAGGTCGTTTAGATGAATTAAAATTTAAATCGCTGCTATATCCGGTTAGCAATTACTTCTGCATTGCCTTCTTGCTTACGATAGTCGGTGTCATGTGGTTCATGGATTCCATGAGAACATCCGTAATTATTCTACCGTTCTGGGTACTCTTTTTATACATTACCTATCGTATTAAAAGCCGACGAACGATAAAAAAATAATAGTTTCCAAACCATTATTGTCATATGATACAATAAAGGGGCTGTAAGAACATGATGCATGTTCCTAACAGCCCCTATTTTTATGTTTGCTATTCTTATTATAAATTTATAGAGTATCTATCATTCGTACTTAGTTATCATATAAGGAGTTTGTCATGTCACTACTTATTCGCCCGGCCATGCCAGAGGATTGTGAAACCATCGCCTACATAGAAAAGCTCTGCTTTTCATCAACCGAAGCTGCCCCTTTAGAAAGTATTCGAGAACGACAAAAGCTATTTACGCATACATTTCTGGTAGCCTGTCTTGATACAACTATCGTCGGTTTTATTAACGGATGCGTAACCCAGCAACCACATATTACCGATGATCTGTTTCACTCTACCGCATTACATGATGATCAAGCACCTACACAAATGGTATTTAGTTTAGCCGTACATCCCGAGTATCAGCATCAAGGAATTGCTATACGCCTTATGCACGCCTTTATCGAAATAGCTCGCATGAATAAAAAGAAACGTCTGACCCTAACCTGTAAAAAAGAGCTCATTTCTTTCTATGAGCAATTCGGCTATGTCAATGAAGGCCTTGCGCAATCAACACACGGTGGATCTACATGGTACAACATGACCATAAACTTTCCCGAAAATCAATAATACAACTACTCTCCGCTAAAATCAGACATCATCAAACTTGCCTATACTCTATGTTTCCCCAGTAAAGCCCGAGTACATGCAGGGCAAAAAAACGGTTACAAGATAAAAAATATCTTGTAACCGTTTTTATATAATATGATGTATATTAAGCCAAATCAAAAGCAGGCAATGAAGCATCAAACATAGAGGCACACCAATTCGAAATTTCCAGTGCAATGTCTTATGATGGAAGATTCTCATTCCCATAATAGCACCTACACTTCCTCCTATGGCCGCCAGTACCAAAAGCATTATTTCAGAAACTCGCCATCTATGGTGAATAGCGCAATATTTATCCCACCCATACACAGCTAATGACAATAGATTAATACCAGCCGCATACCAGAGGATCCATTGATGAATCTCATTGTTAATCGTAAACATATATACACTCCTTTTAGATGGTGTAACCATTATACCATATGTTACACGATATGTATGGGGCATCTCTTTTTTATATTACAGCCAAACTATATGTCCACAAATTTTTCAAAAGCTTGCTCTTATATAAATAGGGTCTGAGCAAAAATTGCTCAGACCCTATTTACTATTCCTCAGCATAGAGTATGACTATAACCCTTTTTGCTCAATGCCACTGATTAGATAGCCCATGTGTGCGGTAGCATTTAACGTGACAATTCTCCACATTCCTTCATCGTACTCCAAAACATTGATACATGCATTATCCTGTTTGATCTGCCAGAAATGGGCAACGGACAACCCCATGCAATCACAGATGATTGCTTTATTCACTGCATCATGGGCGCAAACCAACAATGTTTGCCCATCATAGGTTCTCGTGTATTCATCGAAAGCGGCACGCACTCGAATCCGCACATCCTCCAATGATTCACCTTTCGGCATTGTCACCTTCTCCGGTTCCGTTCGCCACAAAGCCAATTCATGTCCGTAGGTCTTAGCTACATCATCGGCCAACTTTCCTTCCCATAAACCATGGGAAATTTCCAATAATCGATCATCCTTATGTACTGCTATCCCATGTTTATCTGCCGCCATCTTACACGTCAAATAAGATCGTTGCAAAGGACTGGCAACAGCTGCATCAATGGGCACCTCCGCCAAAGCGATTGCTGCCCGTTGGCCTTGCGCGATACCACGTTCAGATAACTCTGTATCCACCTGCCCTTGAAAGCGCCCTTCAATATTCCACTTCGTTTCACCATGACGAACCAATATAATTCGAAGCATAGTACCTCCTTATCCACTGTACTTAGCACATACAAGAGCGCACTTTCTTACATAGTCTACGCCCTCTCTATCTCCAACCTACTTAACCCTATCACTCTATATCTCAACCTGCTTGAACTTCTCGCTCTGTATCTCATCCTGCTTAAATCTTACACTCTATATAACAGCCTTCTTAAATCTTACAATCCATATACCAACCTGTCCGATTAAGCGCAGACATCAATGCTCGCAATGAATAATCTTCACATCTTGAATACCTTCAATATTAAGCAACGCCGGAATAATCACCGTAGGAATATCCTTATCGACACCAACTGCCATAACATTAACCCCCTTGGCATTCGATGCACCTACTTGCATACTGTTAATATTAATATGAGCGCCGCCCAGTACCGTTGCCACCTGACCGATCATTCCCGGTTTATCCTCATGAGGAGCTACAATAAAACAACCCTTAGGTTCCAAATCAACGCGGAAATGATCCAGTGCCACAATTTTGGCTTCCTTACGATCAAATAATGTAGCCGTTACCTGATGACTGCCCGCATTGGTTTCAATAGTCAATGTGACCGTATTCGTATAATACCGTCCTCGA
This sequence comes from Veillonella magna, assembly GCF_959600285.1. Classification (NCBI taxonomy): domain Bacteria; kingdom Bacillati; phylum Bacillota; class Negativicutes; order Veillonellales; family Veillonellaceae; genus Veillonella; species Veillonella magna. The sequence continues at coordinate 107,882 of NZ_CAUGKU010000008.1, forward strand.
GCCGTCTTCGTTTCTCGAATATCAATATGGCGTTCCTTAGCAATACCGCGGGCATTTACAAAGTTCACCGGTTGTTGTAATACCGGCGATAACAACCCCTTGAGTATAGCCGTTGTCAGCGGTGCCGTCTCCGTTTCTGCCAGTTCCCCCGTATATTCTACGGCAATACCGGAAATACGTCCGCCTGCTAAATCAATCGCAATATGGCCGATACGTTCACATACATCAAAATAAGGTTGAATCACTCGTAACGTTGCCTTTGTAATAGGCGATGCATTGACCGCCGTAGCCACCGGTTCACCATGCAACACCTGTCGAACACCTAATGCTACATCCGTAGCTACCCCGGCTTGAGCCTCTTTTGTAGAAGCTCCGATATGAGGCGTTAATGCTACATTCGTCATAGTAATAAACGGATTATTTTCCGGAAGCAAAGGTTCCGATGCCCACACATCAATACCGGCTGCCGCCACCTTACCGCTGGCCAAGGCCTCTGCCAAAGCCTTTACATCTACAATGGCCCCGCGAGCTGCATTAATCAAACGAACACCGTCTTTCATTTTGGCGATTTCGGCAGCACCAATCATTCCTCGTGTTTCTTCCGTAAGCGGCGTGTGCAAGGTGATATAATCCGATTCGCCTAAAAGCGTATCCAAATCAACCAACTCCACACCCAACTCCTTAGCGCGCTCCTCTGTAATATATGGATCGTAACCGATGGTGCGCATGTTAAACGCCTGTAACCGTTTGGCTACATTGGAACCAACTCGGCCTACACCGATAATCCCTACCGTTTTATCCAACAATTGAATCCCTGTAAAACTTTTTCGATCCCAACGCCCTTCTTGAATCGATTGATTGGCCTGAGGAATGCAACGTGTCACCGAAAGCATCAGCGCAATAGCATGCTCGCACGCAGCAATTGTATTCGATTCCGGCGTATTCACCACCGTAATCCCTCGGCGCGTAGCCGCTTCAAGATCAATACCGTCAATACCTACACCGGCTCGGCCGATAACTTTTAAATTATCTGCCGCTTCAATGACCTTTTTCGTTATCCTCGTCTGACTACGTGTAATAATGCCATCGTACTCGCCGATAATTTCACACAATTCGTCCTCGGTCAAATTCTTACCAATAACAACCGTATATTCTTTTTCCAATAACTCCTTAGCTTCCTTAGCTACATCCTGTGTAATATATATTTTTTCCATTTGAATCTCCTCCTCAATGATTATTCTGAAATTCTTTCATAAACATAGCCAACGCTTCCGCTGCCTCTAACGTAACTGCATTATATAATGACGCCCGTAAACCACCTACCAGACGATGACCTTTCAATCCTATAAAACCATGTGCCTTTGCTTGCTCTACAAATTCCGCCTCCAGCTCAGGAGTTTCTAATGTAAACGTCACATTCATTCGACTTCTATCCTCTTTTACCGCATGGCCTCGATAAAAACCTTCACTGCCATCGATTACAGCATAAATTTCTGCTGCCTTTTTTCGATTAAGAGCCTCCATTGCTGTAAGGCCGCCCAATTTTTCTAACCACTGTAATGTTCGATTCACCGTATAAATAGAAAATACCGGCGGTGTATTATACGTAGAATCGGATTTCACATATGTTTCATAACGGAAAAATTCCGGAATATCCGTCCGGGCTCGCTCCAGTAGTGATTCCTTCACGATCACTAAAGCCGTTCCGGCCGCTCCCAAATTTTTTTGGACCCCTGCCCACATCAAATCAAATTTTGTAAAATCATAAGTTCTGGATAACATGTTAGAGGACATATCCGCAATCATCGGCACTTCTACGCGAGGAAACGCTTGATACTCCGTACCGTAAATTGTATTATTAGCGCACAAATACAAATAATCCGTACCCGCTTCTACTTTTACTGCCTTAGGAATATACGAATACTGCTTATCTTTTGATGAAGACGCTTCATACACGGTACCATAATAAGAGGCATTTTTCATTGCCTTCGTTGTCCAAACACCCGTATCTGCATAGGCACCCTTACAGTGAAGAAAGTTCATAGCCGTCATAATAAACTGCATCGTACCGCCGCCTTGAACGAATACAACTTTATAGGAATCATCAAGACCCGTTAGATGGTGTACCAATGCCTTCGTCTCATCCAACATAACCTGAAATTCCTTAGAGCGATGAGAAATCTCCGTAATCCCCATACCGGTCTGACGGAAATCCGTAAGATCCGCTTTTAATCCTTCCAGTACCTCTAAAGGCATTGGCGATGGGCCAGCGTTAAAATTATATACTCGCTTCATAGTGTCCTCCTACTCTAGTACTACATATCAAATAATTTTTCTAATCTTAACAGATAACATACATCCCTAAACACAAAAAGAGAAGCTGTCCCATGGGACGAGCTTCTCTTTTCTCGCGGTGCCACCCAAGTTAACACGTAAGGAAATAAGAGCAATATAACAGTAGCTTATCATCATAGCGATACTCTTCATCAAGTCACAATCAGTTATACCTCATCATACCTATGATTGATCCTATGACTGATGCCTAACTTAACGCATACTAAAAAAGGCTCTCATCCTCTAAGGGACGAGAGCACCCGCGATACCACCCAAATTGCCTTACGGCCATCTTTAAACAGCTATAACGGGCATACCCGAAAGACTCTTCGCCTTCATCTCAGGAGCGGAAGAATAACTGAACATTGACAACTCGCACCACCCGTTGCCTCTCTGAAAATGTGAGGAAATTCCTTCTCCATCATCGCCAATTTACAATATCTGTACACATCTATCTTAAATAGACACATGTATATTTTATATACGCATTATAAATGAATTTCTCCAAAAGTGCAAGAAAAATTTTTTGCATCCCTTTCTATACCAGAAACTACTTTTAATTGTATACTAATTAAATTCCTTGCACAGCATACAGCTTATACGGAATTAAGAAAATACATAAATAACAAACTGCCTATATGTACAACAAAAGCGTCAACCTTTCGGTTGACGCTTTCTTTTCAATCAGC
>NZ_CAUGKU010000009.1:0-104075 GCF_959600285.1 Veillonella magna
GGAGACGGCCCGGGAGGATAGGAAGTCGCTGATTGGAAAGAAAGCGTCAACCGAAGGGTTGACGCTTTTGTTATTTATGTATAAAGAAAATTAAATAAGATATATGTAAGTTTAGCATAATACATAGATTAATTTTGTGTATCATGTTACAATACAAATATACCCAAAGTTTTCGATATAGGGGGCGATATATATGAGTATATATAACATCACTTTTAGTCCAACAGGTGGAACAAAACGTGTAGCGGATATATTGGCTAATGAGCTAAGTTCAGAATTTTTTGAAATTGATACGACTGACCGAACTACTGATTTTTCAGTATATAATTTTACTAAAGACGATGTTTGTATAATTTCGATGCCTTCATATAGTGGCCGTGTTCCTAAAGTAGCGGTAGAACGATTACTACAGATGCATGGTAATGGAGCGAGTGCAGTTATTGTTGCTGTTTACGGCAACAGAGATTATGAGGATACCCTTATCGAATTGCGTGATACGGCTATTCAAGCCGGATTTACTGTTGTGGCAGGTGTGGCAGCTATAGCCGAACACTCAATAATTAGAGAGTTTGCAGCAAATCGTCCGGATAAAGAAGACAAAACAGAACTACAGTCGTTTATGAAGACAATTGTAGAGAAAATACGTGCAGGTGTAGTGCAGCAGCCAGCCATTCCTGGAAAGTATCCATATAAGGAAGGTAGTGCACGACCTTTAATTCCCTATGTTACAGAAAATTGCACAAAGTGCGGCATGTGTTCCTTTGCTTGTCCGACGGGTGCTATTACCGTAGAAAATACAGATACGGTAGATAGTAGTAAATGTATTTTCTGTATGAGATGTATTAGCTTGTGTCCGCATGAAGCCAGAAAAATTGACTTTGATGGTTATGAGGCACTGCGAGAACGAATTAGACCCATTTGTGAGGTACGAAAAAATAACGAGTTGTTTATATGAGGGTCAATCATAAATATGTGGTTACCTCAGCAAGAATTAGAAGGGAATAGTAAACGAATAGAAGACTATCAGATTTAATAAGTATATATGCATCGATAAGAGCAGGGGTGAAGTGTCATCCCTGCTTTCTTGTAGAGATAATAAAGGGTGTGTTATAATCCTTTTTATATAGTAGGTATTAATCTATCTGGAATTTATAGAGCTATGTTTATGATTGAATAGAGTTGCTCGTAAGAGAGATAATTAAATACTATATGCCTAAATAATTGAAAGTCTATATTGAGGGTAGCCTTATCATTGTAAGAGAGAAAAAAGGAGAGACAGTATGAACAAGTATAACGTATTATCGAAAGAAGAATTAAAAGAACAGCTTACGCCGTTGGAATATGAGGTAACGCAAAATAAAGGAACAGAATTGCCCTTTAGTAGTCCGTTGGATCATGAATTTAGAGCAGGCATTTATGTGGATCGTACTAGTGGTGAACCGCTTTTTGCTTCAACGCATAAGTTTGATTCAGGTTGTGGTTGGCCGGCTTTTTCACAGCCTATTAGTAAGGAGTTGCTGTCGGAACATGAAGATCGAAGCCTTAATCGTATTAGAACGGAAGTAACAGCGACGTTATCTAAGGCACATTTAGGTCATGTGTTCACAGACGGCCCAAAAGAATTAGGTGGATTACGTTATTGTATCAACGGGGCGGCTTTGCGTTTTATCCCTAAGGAAGAAATGGAGAAGGCCGGATACGGAGAATATTTACCAATCGTCGAGGGGTAATGATAGTGAAGTAGTGATTGCGTCATAATTATCACTGAATAATAAACGGGGCAATAATAGGTAGACTACAAAATAGTTATAACAAATAGTATTTTGTGTGATATCAACAGGTGTGTATATTTTTTAGCTATATGCGATGATGGGGTGACAAAATGGAAATAAGAGATATTAAGGATTCGTATCAAGGTTATGTGCAGCGATTACGACGGGAGCTTCATGAACAACCGGAGTTGAGCTATCAAGAATTTGAAACGACAAAACGGATTGCTCGTGAATTAGATGATATGGGAATTCCCTATGAAATTACAGATAGGAATATAGGTATTGTAGCGTGGATTGATGGTGACATGCCGGGGAAAACGGTAGCGCTACGGGCAGATATTGATGGCTTACCGGTACAGGAAACAAATACGTTTGATTTTGCATCAAAACAGGATGGAGTAATGCACGCATGTGGTCATGACGGACATACGGCAATTGTATTAGGAGCAGCACGAATGCTGTTAGAGGTAAAAAATAGAATTCAAGGTCGCGTGTATTTGATATTCCAACCGGCGGAGGAAGTAGGCACCGGAGCAGAGTTTATGCGTACATACGGGGATTGGTATGAAAAAACGGATTGTATTTTCGGTGGTCATGTTTGGGTTGATTTGCCGGCAGGAAAGGTGAATATTGAAGCCGGTCCACGCATGGCAGCAACCGATAAATGGACAGTAAAAATTACCGGGAAAAATGCACATGGCTCACGGCCGCATGAAGGTATTGATTCTGTTTTGGTAGCTTCCGCTATCGTTATGAATTTGCAGAGTATTGTATCTCGGAACTATAGTGCTTTGGACAGTGTAGTGCTCAGTGTTACTCGCATCACTTCCGGGAACACGTGGAATGTCGTACCGGGAGAAGCAGAATTAGAAGGGACATCCAGATACTTTCGCCGTGAAGTTCGTCCCGATATTATGGAGAAGTTTGAGCGCATTGTAAAAAATACGGCTGCTGCGTATGGAGCTACGGCTACCCTCGAATACCAGCATGTGGCTTGGCCTCTTATTAACGAAGAAGAACCTAGTCAGGTCGGTGTAGAAGCTGTGGCGGCCGTATTGGGAGAAGAGGCCTTGGCACCGATGGAGAAAATTATGGCCGGAGAAGATTTTGCAACATATCAATTAGATAAGCCTAGTAGCTTTGCATTTGTAGGTATTGCCAATCCGGAGGTTGGGGCTGTATATGCACATCACAATAATAACTTTAATATGGATGATTCTGTTTTATCCGATGCTTCGGCAGTATATGCCGAATTTGCATTGCGCTGGTTAGATAAGCATGCCAATGAAGATCCGTCGGCACAATAAAAAAGCGAGAGAATTTTTTTATTTAGGGGGCAATAGTAAGATGATTATACGGCCTATAGAAAAAGCGGATAATTCCGTAATGCATCAAATTATTCAGCAAGTGTTGAAAAGCTATGGCTTAGATATACCCGGCACGGCCTATTTTGATCCTCAACTGGGAGCGCTGTATGAATTTTATGAACAAGAAGAGAAAGGGCAGTATTGGGTAGTAGAAGAAGACGGTCATGTTGTTGGCGGTGTTGGTGTTGCCCCTTTTGTGGGAAATCCGTCAGTTGGTGAATTACAAAAATTATACATCATGCCGGAGGCGCAAGGAAAAGGATATAGTCATGCGCTGATGAAAGCAGCAATAGCATTTGCGCGTCGGCATTTTCCGGCACTTTACCTAGAAACAACAGATATTCTCGATAGAGCCAATCAGTTATATTCAAAATATGGCTTTACTCTGCTGGAATCGCCTATTGAAGGTTCAGAGCATGGTGCTATGAATCGTTGGTTCTTACTAAAATTTTAGATTCCTGTGTTATGTAGCCATGGATACCGTATTATTTATAGTAGTTTGCTATGATTATTGTGTGATAGAAAATAAGATTACTAATTATACACTGTCAGGACAATATTCATAATTCATGCTAGATACTACGGAGGATAGTGCTGCGGTGACAACAGAGGAAAAACGCCAGCTTGAGTTGGTAACAATGAAGAAAATTATTCATATTTATTGTCGGAAGAAGCATTCACATTGTGATGGAACATTATGTGACGCTTGTAATGATGTGTGGCAGTATGCGCAGCAACGCATCAATGCGTGTCCGCATATGGCACATAAAACATTTTGCAGTACCTGCAAAACACATTGTTATGAGACAACGTACCGTGAACGCATTCGTGAAATTATGCGTTACGGCGGGCCTCGTTTATTGTTTGACTCTCCGATGATGGTATTACGTCATATGTTTATTGAATGGAAGGAGAAGCACGCTCAGTAAGAGTGGCTTCTCCTTTTCATATATGCATACTGTAATGTATAAATAGGCATAGTATGTAGCGTGATATATGTCGCAAAGCGGTTGGACGTATAGTGAAAGTGCTATATAATAAACTTATATGAATGCGTTATATTCACTGAAATATAATTACAGCGGATTGGATAGGAGCTGATGAGAGTATGTCAATGAATGAGGTACAGGACAGACCTCTGATTTTTGGAGTCATTACTGTTTCGGATACTCGTACGCCGGAAACAGATAAAGGCGGCGATACGGTGACTCGTTTGTTGGATGAAGCCGGTCATATGATTAAGGTGCGCACTATAGTAAAGGACGATTTCGATCAAATCACCGATGTTATGCGTCGATGGTTGGCTGTTGAACATTTAGATGCAATCATAACGACTGGTGGTACGGGAATTGCAAAGCGAGATGTTACTATCGAAGCCACGACAAGTCTATTGTATAAGGAGATTCCCGGGTTTGGAGAATTATTCCGTTATTTGAGTTTTACCGAAGATATTGGAACAAAAGCAATGGCATCCAGGGCTATTGCCGGTGTGGCTGATGATGTCTTGTTATTTTCATTACCCGGATCGGTAGGTGCCGTTACGTTGGGAATGACAAAATTAATCTTGCCGGAAGTGCGTCACTTAGTCTATGAAATACACAAATAGGTATGATATAATTATTTTACATGTTACTGATTCGTTCTTTTGAATGATAACACACATATTGATGTATTGGAGGAAGTTATGGCTTTCAATTTAAAAGGCAAAGAAGAGAAGTTTTTTAGTATTTTGAACAGTCACGCTCATTTATGCCATGAAGCGGGACAAGTAATGGAAAAAGCTTTTAAGGGAGAGATTGAAAAGCAAGAGGCGCTGGCGGAAATCGATCAAAAAGAACAGCGCGCGGACGAGTTAGTAAATCAGACGGTAGAGCGTCTTCGTAAGACATTTATTACACCGATGGATCGCGAAGATATCCAGCTGTTAATCGATCAATTAGATACTACGATTGATAGCATGAAGGATATCATGGACAAAATGTGTATGTACCAAGTTGGCGAGCCTACACCGGGTGCCATCCGCTTATCGGAAATCGTGGCGAAATGTTTGAAGCATATTACAAAATCCATTTCGTATATGGGGAGCCTTAAGAAAAATTATATTAAGGTGGAAGGTCGTGCTTTGGAAGTGCTGCGTCTGGAAGAAGAAGCCGATGGCGTGTACCACGAAGAAATGGCTAAGCTTTTCAGTGAATGTAAAGATCCTATCGAAATTATCAAATGGAAGGAAATCCTCAACTCCATCGAAGAAGTTATCGACGGTTGCGAAGATTTGGTTGGTACATTCCGCCGGGTAGTATTGAAGTATGCTTGATCATTGGATGATATGGCTGGTAGTATTATTGGCGCTGGCCTTTGATTATATCAATGGGTTCCATGACACGGCCAATGCTATAGCGACATCTGTATCCACAAGGGCTATCGATCCTAAAAAGGCCGTTATGATGACGGCGGTGTTAAACTTTTTAGGCGCTATGGTGAGTACCGGGGTGGCCAAGACTATCGGCGGTGATTTGGTGTTATCTGCCGATTTGATTAATGCGGAAGTTATCAGCGCGGCCCTTTTTGGGGCTATCATATGGAACTTGGTTACCTGGTGGTTTGGTATTCCCAGTTCTTCTTCCCACGCATTGATTGGTGGTGTCATCGGAGCCGTTATTGTTTCGGTAGGTCACACGGCTTTAAATTACGGCGGTATCGGAAAAATTTTCTTATCCTTGGTACTGTCACCGATTATTGCCATGGTATTCGGCTATATTGTTATGCATGTGCTATTGATGATTTTCGGCCGATTTTCTCCGATTGCGTTAAATGATCGTTTTCGTACCATGCAGCTGTTGTCGGCGACGTTGATGGCGTTCTCTCACGGTTCCAACGATGCGCAAAAGGCAATGGGGATTATTACACTGACATTGCTCAGCGGTGGTTATATTGATACCTTGGATGTACCGACGTGGGTAAAGCTGGGATGTGCGACGGCGATGGCATTGGGGACAGCGGCCGGTGGCTGGCGTATTATCTCCACAATGGGGACTAAGATTTTTAAATTGGAAACCATAAATGGTTTTGCGGCGGACTTAAATTCGGCTATTACTATTTTTACGGCTACCTTTTTGCACTTACCGGTATCGACTACGCATGTGGTTAGCGGCTCTATTATGGGGGTAGGTTCGGCGAAACGAGTCAAAGCCGTTAACTGGGGCGTTGCTCGCTCCATGGTGTTAGCATGGTTTGTTACCATTCCTTTAAGTGCATTAGCTTCGGGCATTATCTACTTGATAATGGATGGTGTAGCAACAATTTTATAAAAGTGAGAATCGATACCAATTTATAGCAGGTATCGGTTCTTTTTTATTATGATTGAAAGTGCATAAGAGTTTGCTAATTGAGAAATAAACTATTGCAATTCATCTCTTTATACTCTATAATGAAGGTGAAATGAAGGAATGCTCGTATTTCTGAGCATTTTTTTATGCTAATAATGTATACTAATGTTGTAGTGTACGAGGGATGCGCCATGGGCATCGAAATTATGGGATACCCATGAATTTAGATTACAGGAGGAAACATATGAAACTGAACCAGGCAACCGACTACGCATTTAGAATGGTATTGCACATGTCTTTACTGCCTTATGGTACAAAAATCACAGGGGGAGAATTGGCAAAGGCTCAGAATATTCCGGACCGCTTTTTGCTTAAAATCATGCGCAATTTGATTGCCGGAAAGATTATGCAGTCCTTCCGTGGGGTCGACGGTGGTTTTGCATTGGCGAAGAAGCCAAAGGATATCACTTTATTATCTGTCATCGAAGCTGTAGAAGGGAAAACATATCTGCAGCGCTGCTTATATGATAGCGAAAGCTGCTCGCGCGGCTGTCATGGTCGTTGTTCCGTACAGGAAGCTTTTGGATCCATACAATACAACTTGGTAAAAGAGTTAGATGCTGTGGATTTTGAAACCTTGGCGAAGCGTGAACGAGAAATACATGTTCGTAATACCAGTCCATCCAAGGCCGCTCAGGCGTAGTTTAAAAGTGAGGAGGAATACACATGATGGATGCAGTACTGCTAGCTCGATGGCAATTTGCGTTAACATCGATCTACCATTGGCTGTTTGTACCATTGACACTGGGTATGACAGTCGTCGTTGCGATTATGGAAATTACCTATGTAACGACAAAGAATGAAGTGTACAAAAAGATGGCAAAGTTCTGGGGCAAACTGTTCTTGATTAACTTTGCGATGGGGGTTGTAACCGGTATCGTACAGGAATTCCATTTCGGTATGAACTGGGCAGAATATTCCCGCTTCATGGGGGATATTTTTGGGGCACCGCTAGCATTGGAAGCTTTGACGGCGTTCTTCTTGGAATCAACCTTCATGGGAGCTTGGATTTTCGGTTGGGACAAATTGTCCGCAAAGGCACATGCTATCGTAGCTGTGTTGGTCGCTATCGGTACTAATTTATCTGCATTTTGGATTTTGGTGGCCAGCAGCTTTATGCAGCATCCGGTGGGCTACGTGCTCCGTAACGGCCGTGCGGAAATGAATAGCTTTGCTGATATTCTTTCCAACGGATATGTTCCGGGACAGTACTCTCATATTTTCTTTGACGGCATTATGACAGCCGGTGTTATTATTGCATCTATCAGTGCATGGCACTTGCTCCGCAAAAATGCTACCGATTTCTACAATCGCTCCATCCGCTGGGGCCTTGTGGTAACCTTGGTAGGCGGTATCTTGGCTATGGGCGCCGGTCATATGCAAGGGCAGTACGTAGCTAAAGTTCAGCCGATGAAGATGGCTGCTATGGAAGCCCTTTGGGAAACTGCTGAACCGGCACCGTTTACGGTGTTTGCAGGTATTGACGAAAAAGCACAGAAGAACAGCGGTGCGCTTGAAATCCCCGGTGGCTTGAGCCTTATGATTCATAATAGCTTTACACAGGGGAAGGTAGAAGGTATTAAAGATCTTCAGAAAGCAGCGGAAGCTCAGTATGGCCCTGGCGATTATACTCCGCATGTAACGTCTGTGTTCTGGTCTTTCCGCGCTATGATTGCAGCAGGTAGCTTGATGTTCTTAGTAGCAATCATTGCTCTCTTCATGCATCAGAAAGGTAAATTGGAAAATTCCCGCGCTATGCTTAAGTGGGTGTTCTGGATGCTTCCGTTACCGTATATTGCTAACTCTACCGGTTGGTATGTGGCCGAAGCAGGTCGTCAGCCGTGGTTGGTATACGGTTTACAGAAAACATTTGATGGTGCATCTCGCACTGTTACGGCTCCGGAAATTTGGACGACAATTCTCGGCTTTACGGCCGTGTACATCTTGGCAGCCATTGCTGCTCTTTACTTAGCTGTAAAACACATTAAGAAAGGGCCGGAAGGCAATGATGCCCATGATGTGGTAGAAGTGAAAGAGGAGGCTACATTATGGAAATAATTATGCAACATTTAGATGTGGTATGGTTCATCCTCGTATGTGTACTCTTCTGTGGGTTCTTCATGTTGGAAGGCTTCGATTACGGTGTAGGTATCTTGTTGCCAATCCTTGGTAAAAGTGATACGGAACGCCGTCAGATGATTAATACGGTTGGCCCGGTTTGGGATGGAAACCAGGTTTGGATGATTACAGCCGGCGGTGCTACGTTTGCATCGTTCCCGCAAGTATATGCTACTTTGTTCAGCGGCTTTTACTTGGCATTGTTCTTGATGTTGGCAGCTTTGATTGCGCGCGGTGTTGCTTTTGAATTCCGCAGCAAAGATAAAGCACCGGCATGGCGTAAGACCTTTGACTATTGTATTTTCTTTGGTTCCTTGATACCGGCACTCTTATGGGGTGTTACGGTGGGAAACTTGATTCAAGGTACGCCGATTGATGCGCATATGAATTTCGTAGGCGGTTTCTTTGATTTGTTGAGCCCGTATACAATTCTTTGCGGTATTGCTTTCATCTTGGTATTTGTATATCATGGTGCATTGTATACATCTATTAAAACGGTAGGTGCTATTTCTGAAAGAGCCCGTGCCACGGCTTTGGTGGAAGGTGTTATTACTGCTGTAGGCGCACTTGTATTGGTAGGTGCTACTTACTATTACACTGATTTGTTTAACAGCACGTTAGCAGCAGTAGCGTTTGGCTTGGCCATCGTTTGCTTCTTGATTTCTTGGGCCTTTGCTCGTACTCGTTCTACCGGTAAAGGTTTCTTCTTTAGCTGCTTGACTGTTATCTTGGTAACCGTAGCTTACTTTGCAGGCTTGTTCCCGCGCATTATGGTATCCAGCTTGGATCCGGCGTGGAGCTTGACGATTACTAATGCAGCTTCGTCGCAGTACACTCTTACGTTGATGACAATTGTTGCTCTTATCTTCGTGCCAATCGTTTTGATTTATCAGGCATGGACATACTGGACATTCCGTCATCGTGTCAGCGAAAAAGATTTACATTACTAATCATTGCACTAGCAGTAAAAGGCGTGCCTTAAGGCGCGCCTTTTATTTTATATACGAATGCGTGATAGTGTAGTAAAATTAAAACATATGGTATAAGAGATATACGTTTACAGTGCTAAAGGAGGTATATTGTGTTTAACTCACTGGCACGCAAAGAATTACTATTGTATCGGACAAAATTGATTTTACTTGTTTTGTTCGCGGTACTTCAGGCAGGATCCATTATCGGTCAGGCCTGGTTCTTTGCGCGACTTATTGATGAAACTTTTTTGGCAGGTAAAGGTATTACTGAGGTTACGGGAATTATTACTTTGCTATTGGTATCCATCGGTGTACGAATGATAGCAATGTATTGCCAAGAAAAAACAGCAGGCTCGTTAGCCGCTGCTTCAAAAAAGCATTTGCGTGATATGATTTTGGATAAGCTGTTTGCTCTGGGAGCGGGGCTTCGAGAGCGTCACGGAGATGTGGTTCATTTACTGACGGACGGATTGGAAAATGTAGAGTCCTATATAGCTCGCTATGTTCCACAGATGATGTATGCTATTTTGGTTCCGTTGATGATGGCATTTGCTATTATTGATTCAGAACCATGGGTTTCTATTATTTTATTGATTACCTTTCCTTTGATTCCTTTTTTTATGATTTTAATTGGGAAAAAAGCAGAGCAAATGAATGCTCGGCAATGGGAACGCATGAGTTTCTTAAGCGGTCATTTTTTGGATGTACTGCAAGGTTTGGTGACGTTGAAATTATTTGGCCGTGCAGTGGAGCAACGGGAGGTTATCGCAAAGCTATCGGCGGAGTTTAGGGACTCTACACTGCGTGTATTGCGCGTAGCTTTTTTATCCGCATTGGTGCTGGAACTAATCGGTACAATCAGTACGGCATTGGTAGCTGTCTATATGGGGGTTGCCTTACTGTACGGCGAAGTTGAATTTCTACCGGCATTCTTTGTGTTGCTACTGGCACCGGAATTTTATGCGCCGCTTCGTCAATTGGGGGCCGCCTTTCATACAGGAATGGCCGGTCATGTCAGCCTTGAACGTATAGAAGAATTTATGGCGTTAACGTCGGATGAACCTGCCAATGGCAGCATTGTCTTGTCACAGCCGATACGACGGATTGCGTTGGAAAATGTAGGGTATCGTTACGAGCAGCGTCAGGAAAATGCGCTATGTGGTATATCTGCCGAATTACTGCCCGATAAGGTAACCATGCTGGTCGGTCAGAGCGGTGCAGGGAAAAGTACGATTGCCCAGTTAGTCATGCGTATGCTTACACCGAAAGAAGGGTGCATCATTATTAATGATACGGATTTAATGGATATAGAAAGAAATCATTGGCGTGAATCCATTGTCTATGTACCGCAAAAGCCCCATCTGTTTAAAGGAACAGTTCGTGAAAATATTTGTTTTGGTAGAGAAACGAATGAGGAAGCAATGCGAGCAGCGGCACGGGCAGCCGAAGCGGATGAATTTATTGAGGCACTGCCGAATGGGTATGATACCGTGTTAGCCGAAGGTGGTCTTGGACTATCCGGAGGACAACGACAACGCATTGCCCTGGCAAGGGCTTTTCTAAAATCGGCACCGGTTCTTATTCTTGATGAGATTACAGCTCATCTTGATGTAGGAACGGAACAAAGTTTGGCACGGGCACTGCGACGATTGATGAAAGGGAAGATTGTTTTACTGATTGGACATCGGTTGGAAACTATGCGCTGGGCCGATACGCTATTGGTTATGCGCCATGGCCGTATTGAGGAGCAAGGTAGCTTCAATGAATTGCTGGCAAACAAAGGATATTTCTATGAATTGGTCAAGGCCGGCATCGGAGAGACTGCTATGCGTGATTTGCTAAGACGACCCGAAGCTAATACAACGCATGCGTTGCATATAGCCGATGGATTGCATAGCGAAGAGGCGGGCTACGTAAAAAACAAAAAATCATGTGAAGGCATAGTCCCCTCTGCGTGTGTACATAAGGAGCAAGTCGAATCGGAACCGACACAGCCGGAGGTGTTAACGACATCTTCTGCTTTATCGGTATCAGCAGCATTACGATTATTATTTACTGTGTTGGGACCGGCAAAGCATTCATTATGGTTGAGCATGGCACTGTGGTTCTTGACTGTTTTTATGAACGTTGGTTTGCTGACAACCTCATCATGGTTGATTACAACCGCGGCATTGCATCCGGAACTGGCGGCGTTGAGTATAGCTATTGTAGGCGTTCGTTTCTTTGGTATCAGCCGTGCGGTTTGTCGCTATTTGGAACGTTATGTTTCTCATCATATGGCATTTCAAGGACTGTACGGACTGCGCGTGTGGTTGTATGAACGCATTGAACCGTTAGCCCCGGCTATATTTAGTCGATGGGGGAGCGGTGATTTACTGGGACGCATCATGGCGGATATTGAAACACTGCAGTTCTTTTATTTACGGGTTCTTATTCCTCCGGTGGGTGCGTTGCTGCTGACGATTATCGGTGTTATTTTCTTGCAACAATTTAGCTATAAGGCAGTTATGATTTTAGTGGTAGCCTTTGTTCTTACGGCTATTATCTTACCGCTTTTCGTTTATCGCCATAATCGTAGAGCCGTTGATGCGGCGCTGACCAAGCGCGGTGAAGCGAAAGAAACTGTAGTTGACGTATTGAGTGGCATGATGGATATTTTGTTATACCGTCAGGAAACGCAATTTAGTCAACGTATAAAAAAAGATTTTGCAGCGTTGCAGTCTGAACAGGAAATCATTCATCGCGGGAACAATGTCGGTGATAGTGTATTTACCGGTATTGCACAGCTAACTATGGTGGCTGGTGCGCTAGCCATGATTCCTTTATATGGTGCATCGCCGGTGACGGGAATTTATATTGCTGTTGTAGCCATCGCATTACAGTCGTATTTTGAAGCAACCTCGCCTATGATGGCAGCGTTTCATCACGGCAAGGAAAGCTATGCGGCAGTAAGACGACTGCAGGCATTAGCCATGGAGCCAACCATGGTAGTTGCTGCTCCGACGGAAAGTGACGACAAGCGTACGAAAGACGATGAAACAGATTCCATACTAGTTGATCGTGTATCTTTTGCTTATGATGCAAAGTCAATCTACCAATCGCTTTCGTTACGAGTGAGGAAAGGTGAACATGTAGCTATTGTTGGACCGAGTGGCTCAGGTAAGACGACTCTGTTTTCTCTATTGGAACGATTTTATGAATACAGCGGTCGCATTTTAATACATGGACAAGATATACGGTGCATGAAGCCGGACGATGCGCGACGTGAAATAAGCGCGCTTACTCAAGATACATATCTGTTTCATGCTACCTTGGAAGATAATATACGATTAGCGAAGCCTAGTGCCGATGAGGCGGAGATAGCAGCAGCTATAGATAAAGCAGAACTGACCGACTGGGTTGCTTCGTTGCCTAACGGTTTAAAAACTATGATTGGCAGTGGAGGTGCCAATGTAAGCGGTGGCGAACGACAACGTATTGCCTTAGCGCGTTTATATTTGCGCAATACTTCTATTTGGTTGTTGGATGAACCGCTTGAAGGGTTAGATCAATTAGTTCGCAATCGATTACAACAGTCATTGCAAGAAGGGATGCAAGGTAAGACCGTATTGTATATTACTCATGATTTAAACGGACTTGAAATCATGGACCGTATTATATTTATGGAAGACGGTCGTATTACAGAAGAAGGAACCTATGCCGATCTTATGAAACAACGCGGTGCATTCTATCGATATCGACGGCTATCCATGGAACAGGTATAATCGGAAATCACTAGTAGGGTATTCCATACAACTGAAAGCTCACTACAGTAAGACAAGAATAGAACCGAGGTTCTTCGTTAGAGGAACCTCGGTTTTAAAGTTGGATAAATTGTGATATAATTGTTCTGTTAATCAGGTAATTTCACCCATAGGGGGTGTCTATGAATACAATAGTCACACGATTGTTAGAACTGGCCGAAGGAGTTACCAACAAACCGTCCGGTAAGGAAGCACCGCATCATAATGTGGCCGACTCGATACCGAATGGTGATTTGGTGAATCCTAAATGTTTGTATGATCACGGCACGATTACAATCGAAGAGGATGTCATTAATCGAATTCTTCGGGCGCGCTTACGAAATCACTGGTTATTTCATTCTGTTACTTTTGAATTTGAACCGAATAATAAAGTGTACTTAGGTATTATCACAACCTTAGGCAATGTGATTAACGCGGAATTTACCATTGAAGATTTGTGGTTTGATGATTATTCTTCAGGTTTTGAAGTTAAATTAAATATGGCTGATGTAGATATGGGCGGCTTTGTATTAAATACGATTGTTCATTTATTAGGTAATTGGAGCTTGAGCCTGTTGGGAACATTTTTTAATCCCTTTATCATAGGTAATGACGGCTCAGGATTCCGTTTTGAAAAGAAAGGAATCATTCGTTTTGATTTATCTCCGGACAGTGAGATTCGTCGATTAATACCTTTCCCGGAACGACCGGCGAATAGTGAAGGTCCCATTTTGCTGACGAATGCTAAGACGCAACAGTCCGTATTACAGTTGGAATACTATGCATTCCATGAACCAGTAGAAACCTACAGCATGAAAGATATTCCGGTTAAAACAAGTTGGGTGCGTTCTATTGATATGGCAGCGGCATTGCTTTTGCCTATCGGCGTATGGATTAGTTTTGTCATACTTCATCATTATTTGCCGACAGAGACCATTGAATTTTCATTTTCGACCTATTTCTTGATTTCCTTGGGGATATTGATGATTAGTTTTATAGTTATGAATATTCCACGATACATTTATATGTATTTTGACAATCGGAAGAAGTGGCAAAGTGCGTTTGTTCATAATAATATAAAAATTCAAATGCGTAAGCTGCATCGACGAATTTTTATCCAACAAGCGGCGCTGTTAAATGACGGTCATGAAATGGATGCGAAAGGACAAGAGCGTATAAGGGATTTGCTGTTGCAAATTCGAGATAAGCGATTCTTGGCACAACGCCTGAAGATTGCCGATGAAGATCGTGATCGCAAGCAAAAGGTTAAATTTATTATTGCGTACATTGGCTGTACATTGTTAGAATGGATGTTACTCATCCATTGATAAGAAGGTTTAGACAATAAACATAGGAAAAGAAAAAATAAAAGGCGATATTGCTTCTCTAGGTTATGAGAGCAATATCGCCTTTTGTTAGATAGACATTACGGCGTAGTAACACGACGCGCTTTGCGAGGCCATATAGCAGGCGGGCCATACTTATTAGGTCGTGATGATCCCGGAATACAAGCGAGTAGTAAATTAACTAAGATCATAATGACGCTAAAAAGAATCATGGTGGCTTTTACGGAAAAATAGGAATGGGTAAAAATAATAAAGACGCTCCAAAGAATGCCGGGCAATCCCGGTAGGGATAAATCGTGTAAACGTCGTACGTACAGGACATAAAAAAAGGGTAACAGAAGAATATGACCGGCATATATCAAAAGCCGTACGCCCCAATAAGCGGGAAGAATGACAACGCTTTCCATTAGCGATTTGGTGAATATGGAGAATAAAATTAGTAATGCATAAAGTGCGAATAATCCCAATACAAATTGCAAGCGATTAAGACGTCCGCGCAGACGTAAAATAGCCACGGAATGAGCATGTCCCCATTTTATGATGAAGAGCGCGATAATGCCCAAAATAAAGGTTTGACCGATGATAAATAACACGTCCATGAGTATGAGTACGCTTCCTTTTCATTAAACTTTGTTCCTTATTATAGCATGAAAATGAATGCATATAAAATTTTAAATTTTGGTGATAAAGGCAAGTGAATTACATGAGTATATATGTTATAATTAAACAATCTCATAAGTATAACCTGAAGAATTAATGATAACTATCGAGTTTTTTTAGTGGAGTTCATTACGGAAAGATTGTACTTGTCGGGAGGGTGCAATCTGGTCGTGTGCGATAGCAGCACGTAACAGGTGGTTGGGATTGAGACAAGGAGAGAGGGCGTAAGTCCCGTGTTATATTGATTGCGAGGGGCAAGTGACCATTGCCGTATACTGTCGGTGGCACTGATGAACACAGGCAATCATTGTGAGAGTTGTGTATGGAGGTAATATGTATGAATCAAGCAGAAAAACCGGTAGAGTTGCAGCTGCTCATTGGCTTAAATAGAGTACTCAATGATATTGATCGTCAGCTGGCTCGCGTATTGGCGAAGTACGGCTTAACAATAGGTCAGTACGGTGTATTAGAAGCGTTATATGTAAAAGGTGATTTGACGGTAGGTGAAGTGCAACGCAAAATTTTCAGTACTACCGGAACGATTCCCCTTATTATTCGAAATTTAGAAAAAAGAGGATATGTAGAACGGTATACGGATGAAAAGGATCGCCGTCGCTCTATGCTTCACCTGACTACGCCGTTAGGACAAGCAGTTATCGAAGAAGCTTTGCCCAGTAGTCGCCAGTTTGTTATAGAGGCGATGTCTTCATGGAGTGCCAATGATAAGGCACGCTTGTTGGATTTGTTAAAAAAATATGAATTTAGACAACAATAATTAATAGGATAAGGGGCTGTAACGAAATTGAGTTTTTTACTCGTATTTCGGTTACAGCCCCCTTTTTACGGTAGTGGTATTTTAATCGATTTCTTTAGTAAGTACTTTATTATGTCGGGTAAGTGTCTATGTGTCTACCTTGAAAGTACGATTGGTGTGTGATACAATGGCAAGAAAAGTTATGTATAAAAGAAAGAGAGGAAAGTCCCATGAGAACTTGTACGATTACTAGAGAAGCGGCTATAGATGCTTTAAAACAATATAATAAAGAGCCCTTTCATATTCAACACGGTTTGACAGTGGAAGCAGTGATGCGTTGGTTCGCTGAAGAATTGGGGCGTGCCGATGAAGTAGACTATTGGGGGATGGTAGGCTTGCTTCATGATATTGACTTTGAAATGTATCCGGAGGAGCACTGCGTAAAGGCTATAGAATTATTACAGGCAGCCGGTGTAGAGGAAGATATGATTTATTCTATTTGTAGCCATGCCTATGAACTTCACAATGATTGGGAACCGAAGGATCTCATGGAAAAGGTGTTATACGGAGCCGATGAATTAACAGGGCTTATCGGTGCCGCTGCTTTGATGCGCCCTTCAAAATCGACGAAGGACATGGAATTAAAAAGTCTAAAGAAGAAATTTAAGGACAAAAAATTTGCTGCCGGTTGTTCGCGCGATGTTATTAAGCGTGGTGCGGACATGCTCGGTTGGGAGCTTGATGAGTTATTGACGAAGACACTGCAAGCAATGCAGGCCGGTGAAGACCGTATTGCCAAGGAGTGTGAACAGCATATAGGTTAATGCACCGGATGAGACAGAGACGAGGGTCTCGTAAGACCGGTGTGCTTATATATGACAGCCACTTGATGAATTTTTCTCATCAAGTGGCTGATTGCATAGAAATGTATGGCTCATTTTCTTGAATCCTATTATAATAGAATAAACCGTATATTGTGTACATGCGGCATTTTAAGGAGGTGCGGACATGCCTCAGTGCAGTCAAAGAAATATATCCATGTGCATGGATTTATATGAACTGACTATGGCGAATGGCTATTATGAAGATCGCGATTGTTCAGAGCAAGTAGTATTCGATGTATTTTACAGAAAAAATCCCGATAAGGGAGGCTTTGCCGTATTTGCCGGGTTGGAACAGGTCGTTGAATACATAGAAAATCTTCATTTTGATGAGGAAGAAATTGAGTATCTGCGCTCGCTTGGATTATACAGTGAAGCGTTTTTAACGTATTTAAAAAACTATCGCTTTACGGGATCTGTTGATGCGGTGCCGGAAGGAACCATCGTGTATCCTCATGAACCGTTGGTGACGATTACGGCCCCTCTTATTGATGCACAGTTAGTAGAAACAGCAATATTAACAGAAATTAATCATCAATCATTGATTGCTACTAAGGCGCGTCGTATTGTACGGGCTGCCAAGGGGCGCAGCGTCTCCGATTTTGGTGCTCGGCGGGCACATAATGTAGATGCAGCCGTGTATGGCGCAAGGGCAGCGTACATTGGAGGGGCGGCCAATACAGCTACTGTTCTGGCGGGAAAAATGTTTAATATTCCCGTTAGTGGAACGATGGCCCATAGCTGGGTAATGTATTATGACAGCGAATACGAAGCCTTTGCTCAGTTTTGCCGTATATATCCGGATAATGCCGTGCTGTTGGTAGATACGTATGATGTGGTTAGGTCCGGTGTTCCCAATGCGATTCAAGCGGCAAAAGAAGTATTGGAACCGATGGGCAAGCGCCTAAAAGGAGTGCGCCTAGATTCCGGTGATTTAGCGTACTTGTCGCAAAAGGTGCGGTTAATGTTAGATGAAGCCGGCTTGACGGATTGCATTATCGTAGCCTCCAACAGCCTTGATGAATATACTATCGGATCGATTCTTCGACAAGGCGGACAGATTGACGCATTTGGTGTCGGTGAACGATTGATTACGGCAAAATCAGATCCCGTGTTTGGCGGTGTATATAAAATTGCCGGTGTCATAAAGAACGGCGTTTGCGAACCGCGCATTAAGGTATCGGAAAGCGTAGAAAAAATTACTAATCCGGGGAAGAAGAAATTATATCGCATTTATAATGAATCGGGGAATGCGATTGCCGATTTGATTACGTTGGCGACGGAAGCACCGCCTAATGTCAAGGCCCCGTATCGCTATGTGGATCCGCGGAAGCCTTGGAAGACGATGTATTATGAAAATTGCACGGCAAGAGAATTGCAAGTACCGGTTATCCGTGATGGTAAGCGTGTAGGTACGTTGCCTACCTTAGATGAAATACGCGATTATGTCACGCATCAGCTGGACTTTGAGATTTGGCCGGAAGAACAACGCTTCTCAAATCCGCATGTACATTATTTGGATATGAGCCCGGCCTATTATGAGATGAAGATGGATTTATTGGATGCCATGGATAAGCACTGAGAGGTAGGCGTTACAATGTTACGGGATGCAAAAAAGACAGCGGCTTCGTTATGTGAATGGATTCGTACCTATATGTCAGCAGCCGGAGAGACGACAAAGGTTGTTATTGGTTTATCCGGCGGTAAGGATTCCTCGGTGACGGCTGCGTTATGTGTAACGGCGTTAGGCTGTGAACGTGTTATTGGTGTATTAATGCCCAACGGAGTACAAAAGGATATTGAGGATGCTAAACAAATAGCTCGTCATTTGGGAATTCGCACTGTAACGGTAAATATAGCAGAGGCAGTCAATGGTTTGCTGCATGCTGTTGCAACGGCAGAGGGCTGTGATGTACTGAGCAATGGTATTTCTGACGATAGTAAAATTAACTTGCCCGCTAGAATTAGGATGGCTACATTATATGCGGTAGCACAATCGCTTCCCGGTGGAGCAAGAGTAGTCAATACCTGCAATGCATCGGAGGATTATGTTGGTTATTCCACTAAATACGGTGATGCAGCCGGTGACTTCAGCCCTCTTCAACAGCTGTTGGTCCATGAAGTACGGCAGTTGGGTGAAGTATTGGGAGTGCCGCATGACTTAGTATACAAATGCCCTTCCGATGGTTTAAGTGGATTGTCCGATGAGGACAAATTAGGATTTACCTATGCTGAGCTGGATCACTATATACTGACCGGTGAATGTGAAAGTACGGCTACGAAGGAGCGTATTGATCGGTTGCATAGGATGAATCTTCACAAGTTACAATTAATGCCGGCCTATGAACTACAGACACAGGAACGGTAATACATATAACGCATATAGCTGTCGATATATAGAAATGAAGTTGTAACTAATACATAGTAAAAGACCCTTGCATCCGGGAGGTACCCGGCTGTAAGGGTCTTATCGTTTATTCCTACCATTGTTGATTTGTCAAACGATGGAGTAAAGGCTCAAATAGAAGGCCATCGCGAAGAGAACCGATGGAATCAACGGTATAGCGTAATGCGTCGGTGGTGAAGACGGAGGCTAAGCGGGCCGCATCATATACGTCGGCACCTTTCAGAATGGCACCGCTGAGAACAGCTGTAAAAATATCACCCGAGCCGTGCGGTGTTACCGGTAGTAAAGGCGTACGAACAAAGCGAAGCAAATCGAGCTTACCATCATACACGGCCACCAAGGCATCGCTTTCGGCGGGAACGCTGGACAGAATAATATAGCGCGGCCCCATAGCGTGTAAAGCACGGCAATAGTCGGCTACGGCTTCTTGCGATAAAACATCCGTGCTATACGGTCGATCAAGAAGGAACGAGGCTTCCGTAAAATTAGGCTTTATAATCGTAGCACGACTAATCAGGGTTCTCATTTCTTCCACCATAGTTGAGGTGTATACGCTGTACAGTCGACCGTGGTCTGCCATAGCGGGGTCTACAATAATCGGCATTGACGGTGTAGCAAAGCGATCGATGGCATCGATGACCAGATGAATTTGCTCAGGCGAGGCAAGGAAGCCGCTTTGGATTCCGTCAAAGGTGATGCCATTGGCTTGCCAGCAATTCATAAACGGTGTCATGGAGTCCGTAAAGTCTACCAGTTCATAGCGTGGGTACTCTAAGTGATTACATAAGACGGCTGTCGGCAAGGGGATTGCTTGGCAACCTAAAGCGGCCGCAATAGGAAGCATTACCGTTAGGGAGCAACGGCCTACCGAGCTCATGTCTTGTATTGTTAGTAAATTAGGTACCGGAGATTGATTCATACTACCACATCCTGTATAACAAATATATAATAATGTAAAAATATCGCGAAGGACCTTGTGAAAATTTGAAATTTATACAAGGTATTAACCGGTATGGTTCGTATTGTACTGATAAAGTGGATGGGCGTAAATATACAGAAACGATAAAATACATAGGACAGAGTAAGCAGTAAAGAGGATGAAGCAGTGAGAAATCATAATAAACAAGCCACCATACGTTTGCATCGAAAAAGAATAGGTGACCATTGGATTTTTTTGACGGATCAAACAGTTTCACCGGAGCATATCGGGCTGTGGGCCGAAGCTTTGTATAATGAATTACACATAGTGAAAGAAGGTTTGTTATTGGTTGACACTTCGCTAGTTGATGTAGGAATGTATGTACAATATCATTACCATAGAGAGGTAATACTTACCGATGTGGCGACATTGGAAACATATCCAATGGCGCAATGGCAATTACAGCAAGTATGTTTTGACCGGGTACGTGCTCTTGAACCATTGCCGGCACCGCCGCATGGTTATATATCGGCATTGCATGAAGGTGGGCGCCTGGTGGTGGGGACATTAGATGGCCTGGAGTATCAATGGCGCGAGTTTATAGAGAGTGAACGGCAGGCGGTTATGATTTTGCCGGTAGATTTTTACGGTGATTGGGCTCATACCAATCGATGGGTAGAGACAATGACTTCCGGCTCCATGGGAAAATGGGTATCCGGTGTGATACTGCCTTATGCTACCGTTTGTGTAGATGGTTCAATAGGGGAAGAAGAGGCAGGCGACGAAGAGGACTTGTGGGCACTTCTTACCGAGAAGTTACTTTTCGGATTAGAGAAGGCCCACCGACATGATGATACGGAGCCGATAATTTGTTATGTCACAGGCGCAGGATCGGACAATTATTTCTCTCTTCCTATAGGCAGGTGTATTACTTTTAGGGGCATTGTCAATACATTGTTGATTATGCCGAAAAACGGAGCTTTTTGACATACCGTGGAAATAAAGGTAAAATAAGAGAATAAATTGAAGAAAAGCCGTCTTGTTGAAGGCGGCTTTTCAAATACCTATACTGTGTTTGGAGAGTAAGAATGAGCGTATTAACTGTTTCTCACGTGACCCACGGATTCGGGGCTCGTCAAATTTTAGATGATGCATCGTTCCGCTTGTTAAAGGGAGAGCATGTAGGCTTGATCGGTGCCAATGGCGAGGGCAAGTCGAGCTTTTTAAATATTATTACGGGTAAGCTAATGCCGGATGAAGGAACTGTAACCTGGTCGAATAAGGTAACCGTAGGTTATCTGGATCAGCACAGTGTGCTTACGGCAGGGCAAACGATTCGCGATGTATTGCGCGATGCCTTTAAAGAGCTGTTCGCAATAGAAGAGCAGATGCAAGCTGCTTACAATGAAATGACAGACTGCGATGAAGTGCGGATGAACGAATTGCTGGAACAGACCGGTGAATGGCAAGAACTATTGGAGCAACGAGGCTTTTATGAGATCGATGCTACCATCGAAAAGACGGCGCAAGGGCTGGGCCTTGTAGATATCGGACTCGATCGCGATGTTACGGAGCTAAGCGGCGGACAGCGCACCAAGGTATTGTTAACGAAATTGCTCTTAGAACAGCCGACGATTTTATTATTGGATGAACCGACCAATTATCTTGATGCGGAACATATTCAATGGTTACAAACATATTTGCAGAATTATGAAAATGCATTTATTCTCATTTCGCATGATATGGAATTTTTAAATGCGGTGGTTAATGTAATTTACCATATTGAACAGGCCGTATTAACTCGCTATACAGGCAACTATGATCAGTTCTTAGCGGCCTACGAAGTACAGCGGCAACAAGCCATTAAAGCCTATGAAAGACAACAACAGGAAATTGAGCGCATGGAGGACTTTATCTCCCGTAATAAAGCGCGCGTTGCTACGCGTGGGATGGCCAATTCCAGAGCTAAGCGGTTGGAAAAAATGGAACTTCTGAGTAAGCCGAAAACACATATTAAACCATCCTTTGGATTTAAAGAAGGGCGTACACCGAGTCGTTATATTATTGAGGCGACAGGATTGGTGTTAGGCTATGACGAACCGTTGACACGACCTGTGGACGTAGTTATCGAGCGAGGGCAAAAGCTAGCTATTCGCGGTGTAAACGGTCTGGGGAAGACAACGCTCTTAAAAACATTGCTTGGTATGCAACCGGCAATAGAGGGCACGATTGAGCGAGGCGAATTTTTACAAATTGGTTATTTTGCTCAAGAAGATACGGCACAGAATACCAGAACAGCATTAGAATACATCTGGGATGCTTATCCGGCGATGACTAATGCGGAGGTACGCGCTGCATTAGCACGATGTGGATTGACAAACGAGCATATTACAAGTCAAATGCGTGTGTTATCCGGCGGCGAAAATGCAAAAGTACGATTATGTAAGCTGATGCAGGAATCATATAATGTATTGGTATTAGATGAACCGACGAATCATTTAGATGTGGATGCCAAGGAAGAATTAAAGGCAGCTTTACAGGCATTTAAAGGAACGGTTATTATAGTCAGCCACGAACCGGAGTTTTATGAATCATGGGTGACGGATATTTGGAATGTTGAGGACTGGACGACAAAAATAGTATAGTGTTGTGCAGCAGAAGGAATGATGTAGGAGGTCCTAGCTATGAATCGTCAGGCCGTAGAGGGTATGACTATGTTCTTGGAAGGCTTGGGTATAGATTTAACTGCAGAAGGCATGGAGAAAACGCCGGAACGAGTGGTGGCCTTGTTCGAAGAGTTGTTTCGCGGACGAATGGGGTCCAGTAGAGCTGTATGGGGTGAGATTTTTTCCACGGAATATAAAGGCTTGATAGCGGTTACCAATATACCTTATTATTCGGTATGTGAGCATCACTTAATGCCCTTTTTCGGTGTAGCTGATGTGATTTATCAGCCTCATGAAGGTTGCGTAGCGGGACTGAGTAAAATTGGTGATATCGTAGACTTATATGCGCGCAGACCGCAGTTGCAGGAACGATTGACCAGAGAAATTGCGGATTCCATTGAACGGGATTTATTGGCGGACGGAGTTATGGTACGGGTAACCGGTACACAGCTGTGTATGCTGATGAAAGGCGAATTGCAGCCGGGCACTAAGGTGACGACATTGGAAAGTCGCGGTATACTGAGTAAAACAGGAGCCTTGCGTGAAGAAGCGCTGGCCATATTGGGAGGTTCAGACTATGTTCAAACGCCGGAGTTATAAGTGGAGTGACGGAAAACAATTACAGCTGGATGATAGCACCCTTATCATGGGGATTCTTAATGGGACACCGGATTCTTTTTCCGATGGTGGTCGGTATAATACTACGGAAGCGGCCGTGGCGCATGCTGAAGAGATGATTGCACAGGGGGCTGATGTCATCGACGTAGGTGTAGAATCTACCAGACCGGGACATACACAAATTTCCGTAGACGAAGAAATAGAACGGATGAAGGCTATCTTAGAGCCGGTATTAGATGTTTCGACGGTACCGGTATCGATAGATACGTATCGGGCCAAATCTGCGGAATATGCCTTGAGTAAAGGAGCTCATATTCTGAACGATATTTGGGGGCTTCGTTACGATCGGGATATGGCTGCAGTAGCAGCACAATACAATGTACCGGTCATTATTATGCATAATCAGAATGACACTAATTACGGAGACATTATCGAGGATATGAAGGCATTCTTTTTTGCGTCTGTAGATATTGCCCTGAAGGAAGGCATTAAGCCACAAAATATTTGGCTCGATCCGGGGATTGGTTTCGGTAAAACTGGCGCACAAAATATTGAGGTCCTGCAAAGACTCGGAGAAATTACAGCCTATGAATATCCCGTCTTGTTGGCACCCAGTCGCAAGCGATTTATTGGCACCATATTGAATGATATACCTGCGGATCAACGTGATGAAGGTACGGTAGCCGCATGTATTACGGGGATTATTCAAGGCGTGGATATGGTACGGGTTCACAATGTGGATATGCATAAAAAGGCCTTAACCGTAGCAGATGTATTACTGCGAGGTGAGTAGTATGGATAAAATAGTTCTTAAAAATATGGGATTTTACGCGTATCATGGTAACTTGCCTTCCGAGACAACACAAGGACAACGCTTTTTTGTAGATGTTACGGTGTTGGCTGATTTGACAAAGCCGGGACAGACGGATCAGCTGGAGGATTCTATCAATTATGTAGATATCTACGATACAGTAGAACGTATTATGACGGAAACGCCGTGTAAATTACTGGAACGAGTAGGATCTCTCATTGCTGACGAGTTGTGGAATTCTAATAAAGGTATTGTAGGCTTGGCAGTTACCGTACGCAAGCCTTCTGTGCCTATTAGTGGTATGTTGGATTATGTGGAAGTGACGATTACACGAGGTCAGATTTGAGGTAGCATATGTATACATATTATATTGGTGTAGGATCAAATATAGGTGATCGCTACGGCTACTTACAAGCAGCAGTAACGGGGCTGGCTCGGCATCCGGATATATATCGTGTTCACAGATCGTCGTGGTATGATACTCCACCATGGGGGAATGTACATCAAGAGCCCTTTTTAAATGGTGTCATTAAGGTAAGCACTTCCTTACAACCGGAGGTCATGTTGGATTATTTACATACATTAGAACAAGAGGCCGGTCGTACTCGTGAAATTCATTGGGGGCCGCGCACTTTGGATCTCGACATTGTTTGGGCTGAGAAGATGGAGGAACTCTTGCATGTCTCAACACCGCTTACGTGGCATACCGATACACTTCAAGTGCCACACCCGTATTTTTGGGATCGGCTTTTTGTGTTGGAGCCTTTGGCAGAGTTGTATCCTCAACTAGCATATAACGGCGTGAATATATATGAGCGCATTAGACAATTAAAAGCAGATAGCTGAAAAGGACTGTAATGAAACGATGTAAATATCATTTCATTACAGTCCTTTTTGGTAGTTAGTGACAAGAATAAATAAAGCAGTATGGGGATAACAGCTATTGTCGGATACTATCCGATAATAGCTGTGTTATGAAAAAGAGCATGCATCACTTAGAAATTAGAACGTATCAGCTTTGGCTAAGTATTCGCGAATACGATTACAAGAAGCAGCAAAGCGCTCCTGTTCATCAGCAGTTAAGTTTAACTCTACAATGAGTTCTACCCCGTCTTTGCCCAGCATTGCCGGTACAGATGCGAAGACATTGTGCTGTCCGTACTCACCATCCAATAGACAGGACACGGGTAGAATTTTGTGCTCATTATGAAAAATAGCGCGTATGATTTCTACCGCTGAAGAAGCAATGCCGAATTCGGTAGAGCCCTTTCCTTTGAGAACCAGGTAACCGCCATATTTCATAGCTTCAGTCATAGCATCGTGATCAAAAGAAGGAAAGCGTTCCGGCATACTGGTCTGTAAATCGATTAAAGGCTTACCGCCTACAGTAACATGTGACCATGGAACCATAGCACTGCCACCATGCTCTCCCATGGCGAATGCAGTGAGCGAACGACGATTTACTTGCAACGTTTCGGATAATAAGCGTTGAAGTCGAGCCGAATCCAAGGCAGTACCGGAAGAGATAATTTTATGCTTTGGATAATTAAGTACACGTTGTATATAAGCAGCTACGACATCAGCCGGATTAGAAATGCTGAGAATACATCCGTTGAAGCCGGATGCTTTTACTCGCGGAAGGACATCTTTCAGAATAGCTACTGTATCGCCGAGGGATTCTAGTCTATCCTTATTGGGATCGGGCAACGGTCCGGCAGAGATTACGAGAATATCGCATGTACCGATGTCTTCGATATCACAGGCTTTGGCTTCTACGTGGTGCGGCAGATAACTGACGGCATCGTTTACGTCGGTGGCTTGCGACAGCGCTTTTTCTTTATCAATATCCGACATGTAGAGTTCATCAACCTCACCTTGTGTAGCAAGTGCAAAGGCTACGTGAGAACCTACATGGCCGGTTCCTATAATAGCTACTTTTCGTGTTTGAACAGACATATATACCTCCTTGGTTATGGTAATGAGTAAGATAACTGCTTTAATCTATCCTATAGGGGACTGTTGAATCTGTACGCACAACATGTATGGTTGCGCACTAACAATACACTTATTATATACTATTGAAGGTAGGATTTCTATGCTATAATGAAACTGACATTTAACGGAGTGAGGTGGCCGGCATGGCACAAAAAAAACGAATCACGGCACCAGGCGCCCAAAGTCGCAGAAAGCAACGACAGGTTATACGTTATACGACGGTAGGCGCAGTTATTGTGGCTGTTATCTTTTTTTGTATCCTTATTGTACAAGGGTATGAAATGATGCAGATTTATCAAGAGCAACAACATGTACAGCAACAGCTAGAGCAATTGCAGCAACGCAACAAGGAGTTGGAAGCGGAGAAGGCAAAGCTGAGCGATCCTAAATATATTGAAAGCGTGGCTCGTGACGAATTGGGCTTAGTACGTCCCGGTGAGGTACCCTATATAAAATAAATTGACATATTGACAAGGTTTTTCGCGCCCCCTTATAATTATCGTATGTGTATAAGTATATATGACACATACGTAATTTTAACTAATTTGGGAGGGCATCGTTTAGCATGGCCATTGAAGTCGGTAGTGTTCTTGAAGGCACGGTAACGGGTATTACAAAATTTGGTGCGTTTGTAGATTTAGGTAACAAGCAAACAGGATTAGTTCACATTTCGGAAGTTGCCAATGAATATGTAGAAGATATTCATGATTTCCTTAAAGAACAGGATAAAGTAAAGGTTAAGGTTCTCGGCGTAGACGAAAAGGGCAAGGTTAGTTTATCAATTAAACAAACGCAGCCGAAGCCGGAAAAGGCAGAACGTCCGGGTAAGCGTGAATTCAAAGAGCATAAGGAATTCCACGGTCGTCGTAATGGGGATGGCGGTAAGGGAAGCTTTGAAGGTCATCACAGAGGATCCTTTGAGCGAAAAGCACATAGCAATTTATCGTTTGAAGATAAAATGAGCCGTTTTCTTAAGGACAGCGAAGAACGGTTAACAGATTTAAAACGTAATACAGAATCAAAACGCGGCGGTCGAGGCGGTCGCAGAGATTAAATCTTAAAGATGATGCGAACAGCTCGCATCATCTTTTTTCATCTACAGCACATAACAGTGTGTGGAAAGGAGTTATTATGAAAGCAGCGATTATCGATCTTGGGTCAAATTCATTTCGCTTATTATTGGGAACATATATTGATGGACAGTGGCATAATGAACTAAAACGATTGTGGACAACGCGATTAGGGAACCGCGATGCCAACGGTTATCTTACGGAAGAAGCAATACAAAAAGGCTTGGACGCTTTGCGGGACATCAAGGAAGCGGTACAGGCATATGGTGCTGAGAAGGTTATCGGATTGGCAACAAGCGCTGTTCGTGAAGCGCCGAACGGAGAAGAGTTTATGAAAGAGGCCGTAAAGATATGTCCCATGGAAGGCCGAATTTTAACCGGCGAAGAGGAAGCCTATTATGGTTTTCGTGGAGCCGTCGGTGACTATTTAGGGGATGAAAAACATTACGCTTTGATTGATGTCGGCGGCGGTAGTACAGAACTTGCGTTAGGTGATATTCATGAGGTGTATTGGCGGCGGTCGTATCCGGTGGGGGCAGTGCGCCTACAAGCAATAGCTGAGGAAGGACCTCAAGCTGTGTGGGAAGAAACACGCTTCCTGTGGGACCCTATGCCTATTGCCGGCCCTTTTGGAGAATATATTGGAATTGGCGGTACGATTACGACCTTGGCAGCGATTCATCTAACGTTAAATGCATACAACCCGATGAAGGTACAAGGGCATCGTCTTACGCGAGAAGCAATCGAAGGCATGGTTATGGAGCTACGGTATATGACAGCAGAAGAGCGAAGCCATGTTCCCGGATTACCGGCGGGACGTGCGGATATTATCGTAGCCGGTGCAGAGATTGTTACATCGTTTATGGATGCTTACGACATTGGTTATTTAGTCGTCAGCGATCGCGACGGCATGGAAGGAATGCAAGCAGAATTGGTGGCGAACAAACATGTCTGAAATAGCTGCTTTTGAAAAACGGGTAGCAGACTATGTGAAGCGGCATGGCCGGTTGAATCCACAAGCGGACATTTTGGTGGCTTGCTCGGGAGGACCTGATTCGGTGGCATTACTGTATTGGCTGGCATGGTGGCAAGCCAGTGAATCCAGCGGTCAAGGTCGCTTGGCGGTAGCTGTCGTCGATCATTCGCTGCGTCCGGAAAGTGTAGAGGAAGTAGCACTGGTGCAGGCACATGCCGATCATTTACATATACCCTGCTATACGATGCGTTTTGATGCAAAAGAGGCAGCAAAAGCAAGCGGACAATCCATTGAAACGGTAAGTCGTGAACGACGCTATGCATTTCTTTATGAGACAGCACACATTCATGGGTACACATATATAGCGACGGCACATCATCGTGATGATCAAGCGGAAAGTATTTTGGCGCATATCCTGCGTGGCAGCGGCACTAAAGGCTTGCAGGGAATGAAGGTATTGGACGGAGAATTGTGGCGTCCTTTCTTAGGTGTGACAAAGAAAGAAATCGCGACTTATGTGGCTGATAAACAACTGACGGTTGCCCATGATAAAACCAATGAATTACCCATGTATGCCAGAAATCGTTTGCGATTGGAGATTATACCGATGCTCAAACAAATAAATCCGGCTGTAACAGAGGCATTGGTGAGACTAGGCGAAGCTGCAGCTATGGATGAAGATTTTCTAAGGGCTGAGGTAGTGCGGCGTGCGACTAAGCTGGAACGGGTAGTGGAAAATGGTATTCAGGTGAATCGACAAGCGTTTCTTAAAGAATCGGCTGCGGTTCGTTATCGTTTGTGGCGCCGTTGGTTTTGGATGATTGCATCGCAGATACCTTCAGCCGCACATGCGGAGATAGTGGAGCGCATGGCACATAACGGCGGGGATAAACAATTTTCCGTGGGTCAGGTGAAGGTTAGCGTACAATATGATATAATACAAGTCGAACGACTTATTGCCAATCACGCAAAAGATGCACAAACGAAGTTGCATCGTACTGTGTGTATTGAGGCCGTAGAATGCGTTACGGGGAATGGTGCTGCCTTAATGGAGCATTGTCGGACCAATACATTATTTATGGTGCCGGCAGTAATGGCTCCGGACGGCGTAGAAGTAAGAACGCGCCGAGCCGGTGATCGTATTTATATAGTGGATGCTACCGGTCAATGCAGAGGTCGGAAGAAATTAAAGGACTGGTGCATTGACAGAAAAATTCCACGGCAAGAGCGTGATACGATTATGTTCTTGGCGGCTAAGGATAGTAATACTGTATTTGGCCCGGCTACGGCAGATAGGCCCGTTTGTATACGGAGCGAAAGTGAAGCGACCTATATTATAGGCGCCTTCAAGGAGGTAGAATCATGTTAGACGTAGTGAAAGAAGTATTGATTTCTGAAGAAGAATTAAAACAACGTGTAGCGGAATTGGGAAAGCAAATTTCGGAAGATTACCGTGGTGAGGATGTTGTATTGGTATGTGTATTGAAGGGGGCCGTTATGTTTTTCTCCGATTTAGCACGCCATATAACAGGCAATGTAACGCTTGATTTTATTTCTTGCTCCAGCTATGGAAGCAGTACGGTTAGCAGCGGTGTTGTCCGAATTTTGAAAGATTTGGATCGACCGGTGGAAGGAAAGAATGTTGTTGTCGTAGAAGATATCGTTGATACGGGAACAACGTTGCATTACTTACTTAAGAATTTAAAATCACGTAATGCGAAGAGCGTGCGCTTGGCAGCATTGCTTAATAAACCGGATCGCCGTAAAGTAGATGTACACGTGGATTACCAAGGGTTTGTAATTCCGGACTACTTTGTAGTAGGCTACGGTCTTGACTATGATGAAAAATATCGCCAGTTACCTTATGTCGGTGTCTTGAAAGAAGAAGTATATCAATAAGCGCCTGTAGACCGAGATGACTGTAATGGGCGAAGATATATTGTGTGCAAGATAAAAATGTGATACTATATTATCTAGGTGTATATTCGTACACTTAGCTAATGAAATAACAGTAATAAGAATATTGAAAGGGGTAATAGATTGAGTCGATTTGTAAAGAACATGTTGCTATACTTGCTTATTATCGTAGCGGCAGTAACGGTTATTGATTCTTTCTCAGGCTCTAATACAGCGAAGTCGGAAATGAGTTATACCAGCTTCCTGCAACAGGTCTCGCAAAAGAAGGTTGAAAGTGTAACGATAACGGATAACCACGCGATTGTAGGTAAGATTAAGAATGGACCGGATTTCACTACGTATGCGCCGACGGATGCTAATCTGATTCCGCAATTGGTGCAGAATGGCGTGGAAGTAACGGCAAAGCCGCCGGAACAGCCGGCGTGGTGGATGAGCATGCTCACCTCCATATTACCGATTATATTGTTAATCGGGGTATGGTTCTTCATTATGCAGCAAACCCAAGGTGGGGGCGGACGCGTAATGAACTTTGGCAAGAGTCGCGCCAAGATGCAGGGTGAAGGCAAGGTAAATGTTACCTTTAAAGACGTAGCCGGTGCAGATGAAGCAAAACAAGAGCTGGAAGAAGTTGTTGAATTTTTGCGCAATCCCGGTAAGTTTAATGCTATCGGAGCGAAAATTCCTAAAGGGGTTTTGCTTTTTGGACCTCCGGGTACCGGTAAAACCTTATTGGCCCGTGCCGTAGCCGGTGAAGCAGGCGTACCGTTTTTTAGTATCAGTGGGTCTGACTTCGTGGAAATGTTTGTCGGTGTAGGTGCTTCGCGTGTACGTGATTTGTTTAATCAAGCAAAGAAGAATGCGCCTTGCATTATCTTTATCGACGAAATTGATGCGGTAGGGCGTCAACGTGGTGCTGGCCTTGGCGGGGGACATGATGAACGTGAACAAACGTTGAATCAGTTGCTCGTAGAAATGGATGGTTTTGGTGCTAACGAAGGAATTATTACGATTGCGGCTACTAACCGACCGGATATTCTTGATCCGGCATTGCTCCGTCCGGGACGCTTTGACCGTCAGGTTACCGTAGATAAACCAGACTTACGCGGACGCGAAGCGATTTTGAAGGTGCATGCCCGTAATAAACCGTTAGCCGATGATGTGGACTTGAAGGTAATTGCAAAGAAAACGCCGGGCTTTACGGGAGCCGATTTAAGCAACTTGCTTAATGAAGCAGCCTTATTGGCAGCACGCCAGAACAAGAAAACAGTGACGATGGACGATCTAGAAGAAGCCAGTGAAAAGGTAAGTTATGGTCCGGAACGTCGCAGTCATATTGTAAGCGAAAAAGAACGTCGTTTGACGGCGTACCACGAATCGGGTCATGCTATTGTGGCGCATTTGTTGCCTGATGCAGATCCGGTACATAAGGTAACGATTATTCCGCGCGGTCGTGCCGGCGGCTATACCATGATGTTGCCGACGGAAGAACAAAACTATATGACGAAGTCGCAGTTGTTAGCGCGAATTCGTGTAGCGTTGGGCGGTCGCTGTGCAGAGGCCTTGGTATTGAAGGAAATCAGTAGCGGAGCCTCCGGTGATTTGCAGCAAGTAACAAATATTGTTCGCCATATGATTACCCGTCTCGGCATGAGTGATGAGCTCGGACCGATGGTTTTCGGCGAACATCAGGAACAAGTATTCCTCGGACGTAGCTTGGGTCATGAACGCAACTATGGCGAAGCGGTAGCCGAAAAGATAGATGCAGAAATGCATGCTATTGTTGCCGATGCCTATAATGATGTTATGCAGATGCTCGCTGAAAACATCGATTTCTTGCATAATATGGCCAATGCGTTGCTAGAAGAAGAAACCATTGATCACAAACAGATTGAAAATCTTTATAAGTACGGTTCTGTCCATGCACCGGAAGAAGAAAGCAAGGACGAAACAAAATCAGCATTGGAAGCGGCCGGTATCATTGTGCCGGATTCCATTCCGGCGGAACCGTCTGCTACGAATGACGAACCCAAGGCATAATGCGTTGGCATAGTGTTGAACAGAGTTAATACTAAAAAGGAAGGCTATAAAAGGCCTTCCTTTTTTATGCTTTCGCACTTGCTTTTTAACGACGCGACCTGTACAATCGTAATGTAAACTTTGGTGCTAATGAAGGAGGACTAAGATACCATGAGGGATGAGATTTTAGAATTCTTGCGGAAAAACAAGGGCAGCTTTACGTCGGGACAGAGTATGTCCGAGGCTTGTCAAGTGTCGCGTACAGCGGTGTGGAAGCATATCGAGGTGTTGCGTAGCAAGGGGTATAAAATAGAGTCCTTTACTAAGCGTGGATATCGTTTATTGGAAGAACCGGACTTGGTGAGTCCTCTGGAAATGGAAGATATATTAACTACTGAAACGTTTGGACGAACCTATGAATATATTGAACGGACAGAGTCTACGAATCGGGAAGCACGTCGGTTGGCGGAGGAAGGAACTCCGGAGGGAACCGTGGTTATTACCGAGGAACAGGTAGCCGGACGGGGACGTTTGAATCGCGGTTGGTTTTCGCCATACGCAAAGGGGCTGTGGTTTAGCGTTGTGTTACGCCCGACCTTTCCACCTATTGAAGCACCAAAGTGCACATTGATGGCGGCAGTGGCCTTGATTAAGGCTTTTCGTGAATTGGGACTGACGACGGCAGGGATTAAATGGCCGAATGATATTATGGTTCATGGACGTAAGCTGGTAGGAATCCTGACGGAAATGAGTGGTTCCATGGAAGCCATCGATTATATCGTGATGGGCATAGGTATTAATATAAGTTCACAATTAAAGGATTTCCCGGAAGAGTTACAATCGATAGGCACATCTTTTGCAGTGGAAGGTGTGCAGGTAGATAGACGGCATGCGTTAGATGTGATATTGCGCTGTTTGGAAATGCAGTATAAAAAGGTATGCACCGAAGGCTTTGACAGCACATTAGAGGAATGGAAACTATATAGTATTACCCTTAATAAGGATGTAACGGTAAAAGCACCGGGAGAAGATTATATTGGCCACGCTGTTGATTTAGATCGGGACGGAAACTTAATTGTAGAACGTGCAGATAATGGCCAAGTTGAACGCGTAGTAGCCGGCGATGTGTCGATTCGACCGGTATAAGAGTAATTTAGGAGGGCAAGTATGCTACTGGTGATTGATGTAGGCAATACGAATATTGTATTAGGTGTGTATGATAAGAAGAAGTTAATTGGTCATTGGCGAATCTCTACAGATAGAGTGCGCACGACGGATGAATACGGTGTGCTTATCATGAACTTATTCTTCCATGATCGCAAGGTAAATGTAAGCGATATTGATTCAATCATTATTTCTTCGGTTGTACCGCCCATGATGCCTACCCTGGAACGTGTTTGCCTACGCTATTTTAATGTGGCTCCGATTATTGTCGGTCCGGGAACTAAAACCGGTATGGCCATTAAATACGATAACCCGCGAGAAGTAGGGGCAGACCGTATTGTCAATGCAGTAGCAGCTTACGAAAAATATGGTGGGCCGTTAATCGTTATCGACTTTGGTACGGCTACCACGTATTGTGCGATCTTGGAAAACGGCGATTATATCGGAGGCGCTATCGCACCGGGCATTCAAATTTCCGCGGAAGCATTATTTCAACGAGCCGCTAAATTGCCGCGTATTGAGGTAAGAAATCCGGGACAGGTGATTTGCCGAACCACGGTAAGTTCGATGCAATCCGGAGTACTTTTCGGTTATGTAGGTCAAGTAGAGGGTATCGTAGCCCGCATGAAAGCGGAGCTGCCTGAAGGGGTGAAAGTCATCGCTACCGGTGGCTTGGCGCATTTAATTAATGCGGAAACAAATGTAATTGATCATATTGAACCGATGTTAACTCTGGAGGGATTACGACTACTCTATGAAAAAAATAAATAATGATACTTGGTATATCGGCGATGTTGCCATTACCGGGCGTGCTGTATTGGCACCTATGGCCGGAGTCAGTGATATAGCGTATCGACTACTGGCAAAGGAACATGGGGCTGCGTTAGTGTGCACGGAAATGGTAAGTGCCATGGGTATTAAGTATGAGAATGAACATACGAAGGATTTGTTGTTTATGGAAGCCGCGGAGCATCCGGTATCAATGCAGATTTTTGGTTCTGATCCGGAAGCCATCGGGTTGGCTGCAAAGACTGTGGAACGAGCCGGTGCAGATATTGTAGATATCAATATGGGCTGTCCGGTAAAAAAAATTGTTTCATCCGGCGACGGATCGGCGTTAATGAAGACACCTGATTTGGCCGTGCGCGTAGCAGAGAGTGCGGTAAAGGCGGTAACGATTCCCGTTACGGTTAAATTGAGACTGGGATGGGATGAGGTACATAAAAATGTCGTTGATATGGCTAAGCGCATGGAATCGGTGGGAGTTGCGGCTATTGCTGTGCATGGGCGTACCCGCGAGCAAATGTATAGCGGCAGTGCGGATTGGAGTTATATTAAGGCGGTGAAGGAAGCTGTGTCGGTTCCCGTGCTAGGGAACGGCGATGTGGTCGATCCTCTTTCCGCGAAGGCTATGCTGGAAGAAACCGGCTGCGATGCGGTACTGGTAGGCCGCGGTGCGCAGGGAAATCCATGGATTTTTAATCGCATTAATCATTATTTAGCAACCGGTGAAATCATACAGGAGCCGTCGGCTGATGAGAAACTGACTATGTTGCTACGCCATTTCCATCTTCTGTGCCACTATAAAGGTGAAAGCTTGGCGGCTCGTGAAATCAGAACACATGCAGGTTGGTATATAAAAGGCCTGCCGGAAGCGGCGAAGTGGCGCAATCGCATTAATATGGTGCACACCGCAGAAAGCTTTGAAACGGCTATTGGCGAATATCGTCGGGATATAACGAAAAATTGACAGTCAAAGACAAAGACGGTATAATATTACCTGCAAATTACATGAAAATATGTGATTATAGAGCAAAGGTGTCATGGTATTGACACTTTTTCTTTATAACCGGATAAATTAAAGGAGAAGTACCATGGCAGAAGTTAAAGAAACACTGTTAACTGCTGAAGGCTTAGAAAAGCTTAAGCAGGAATTGGAACATTTTAAATCCGTTCGTCGTATGGAAGTAGCCGAACGTTTGAAGGCAGCTATCGCTTTAGGTGATATCAGCGAAAACTCCGAATACGATGATGCTAAAAATGAACAAGCCTTTATCGAAGGTCATATCATTGACTTGGAAAATAAAATTAATACGGCTAAGATTATTGATGAAACTACGCGCCGTAATACAGTGCAGGTAGGTAGTAAAGTACGCTTGCTTGATAAGGCATACAATGAAGAAGTTGAATATGTAATTGTCGGTTCCTCCGAAGCCGATCCGTTTAACAGCCGTATTTCTAACGAATCTCCGGTCGGCAGTGCTATCATCGGTAGCAAAAAAGGTGATGAAGTAGAAGTAAGCACGCCGGATGGTCCGGTTATCTTTGAAGTATTGGAAATCAGCTAATCAGTTGGTGAGACACAGACGAGGAGGCACTGTAATGAGCGATACTAAACAAGCTTCTGCTCAGGAGCAGCTTAAGGATTTAAACGATCAGATGTTGATTCGCCGCAACAAGCTGGCACAGTATGAAGAAGACGGTATTTATCCGTTCGGTCAGCGCTTTGTTGTACAGCAGCATGCAAAGGATATTAAGGATAATTTCCGCGATTTTGAAGATCAGCCGGTTACCGTGGCCGGTCGTCTTATGACGATTCGTTCGCATGGTAAAACGGCATTCGCTAACATCCGCGATTTATCCGGAGATATCCAGGTATATTTCCGCAAGGACATTCTTGGCGAAGACGAATACAAGCATGTGAAGATGCTTGATATGGGGGATATTGTCGGTATTGAAGGTCATGTCTTCCGCACTCATATGGGAGAAATCACGGTTAAGGTAGAAAAATTAACACTCCTTTCTAAATCTCTCCGTCCGTTACCGGAAAAGTGGCATGGTCTCAAAGATACCGAATTGCGTTATCGTCAGCGTTATGTTGACCTTATCGTGAACCCGGATGTACGCGATACGTTTGTAAAACGTACGAAAATTGTGGCTAAGATTCGCGAATATTTGAACAGTCATAAATTCATGGAAGTAGAAACGCCGATGATGCATGCTATTCCGG
The DNA here is from genome assembly GCF_959600285.1 of Veillonella magna. Taxonomy (NCBI): domain Bacteria; kingdom Bacillati; phylum Bacillota; class Negativicutes; order Veillonellales; family Veillonellaceae; genus Veillonella; species Veillonella magna. Next base: position 36,607 of record NZ_CAUGKU010000009.1, read on the forward strand.
GTGGTGCAGCGGCTCGTCCGTTTATTACGCATCACAATGCTTTGGATATTGACATCTATATGCGTATCTCTCCGGAATTATATTTGAAACGCCTTATCGTAGGTGGTTTGGAACGGGTTTATGAAATTAACCGTTCCTTCCGTAACGAAGGTATTGATAATCGTCATAACCCTGAATTCACTATGATGGAATCGTACCAGGCGTATGGTAACTTTGAAGATGCCATTGCGTTGACGGAAAATATCGTAGCGTATTGTGCTAAAGAGGTGTTAGGTACCACGACGATTAATTACCAAGGTACGGAAATCGATTTAACGCCGCCATGGAATCGTATTACGATGCAGGAAGGTATTAAGAAATATACCGGTGAAGATTTTGATGCTGTAGAAACCATTGAACAGGCGAGAGCCATTGCGGATCGCTTGAATGTAGAATACACACCGAATGACGGTATCGGCAAAATTATTAATCTTTGCTTCGAAGATTATGTAGAAGAAAACTTGATTCAGCCGACTATCGTATATGGTCATCCGCTGGAAATTTCCCCGTTGGCTAAACAGAATCGCGAAAAGCCGTTAACAACGGAACGCTTTGAAGCATTCATTTATGGTCGCGAGTTAGCTAATGGCTATTCGGAATTGAATGACCCGATCGATCAGAAACAACGTTTTGAAAATCAGTTGAAGGAACGCGAAGCCGGCGATGATGAAGCACATCGTATGGACGAAGACTTCGTAGCTGCTTTGGAATATGGCTTGCCGCCAACAGCCGGTCTCGGTATCGGTATTGATCGTCTCGTTATGTTCCTTACCGATTCGGCATCGATCCGTGATGTATTGCTCTTCCCGTTGATGAAACCGGAAACGGATGCACCGACGGAAACTACCGAAGAAGAAGAAACAAACGAAAAAGAATAAGTAACAATAGGGAGCTGTCGTGTTAGTTGGCACGGCGGCTCTTTTTGTAGAAAAAAATTGATAACTGTGGTATGATAAGGTGTAAATAAATAAAAGGCTATGTAGATAGCTACACGGCAGCTAAGATTAGAAGATGAGGGGTTACGTATATGTTAGATTTACGATTTGTACGAGACAATCTCGACGCGGTAAAACAAAACCTTGAAAATCGTCATAATACAGGCGATTTAGACAGCTTTGCAAAATTATATGATGAACGCAAAGAGTTGATTCAGGCCGTTGAACAGTTGAAGGCACAGCGCAATACGGTGACAGCCGAAATCAGTCGTTTAAAACGCAACAAGGAAAATGCAGATGCGCAAATCGCGGAAATGAAAAAAGTCGGCGATGAAATTGACGCATTGGACGCAAAGGTAAAGGAAACGGAAGCGGCTATTGATAAAATTGCTTACATGCTGCCGAATATGTGCGATGCATCTGTACCGGTAGGAGCAGATGAAAACGATAATGTGGAAAATCGTCGCTGGGGAACACCCCGTGAATTTGATTTTCCTATTCAAGCGCATTGGGATTTAGGCGAAAGCTTGGATATCCTCGATTGGGAACGTGCTGCTAAGGAAAGCGGTGCGCGCTTCACTTTTTATAAGGGTGTAGGTGCTCGGTTGGAACGTGCGTTGATTAACTTTATGATTGATTTGCATGTTGATAAACAAGGCTATACAGAAATGATGACACCGTACATGGTGACTCGTCAGACCTTAACGAATACGGGACAATTACCGAAGTTTGCGGAAGACATGTATAAGTTGGAAGGACTTGATTACTTCTTGATTCCGACAGCGGAAGTTACGTTGACTAATTTCCATAGCGGCGAAATCCTGAGCATAGAAGACTTACCGAAATACTATACTGCATTCACTGCTTGCTTCCGTGCAGAAGCAGGATCGGCCGGTCGAGATACGCGTGGGTTGATTCGTCAGCATCAGTTCAATAAGGTTGAAATGGTTAAATTTGCTACACCGGAAACTTCCTACGACGAATTGGAAAAGCTAACGGATAATGCCGAAGAAGTGCTTCGCTTGTTAGAATTACCGCATCGCGTTATTACACTTTGCACCGGTGATATCGGTTTTGGTTCGGCTAAGACCTATGATGTGGAAGTATGGATGCCGGCCCAAAATTGTTACCGTGAAATCTCGTCGTGCTCTAACATGACCGACTTCCAGGCACGACGTGCAAATATCAAATTCCGCCGTGAAGCAAAAGCAAAACCGGAATTTGTACATACTTTGAATGGCTCCGGTCTTGCCGTAGGTCGTACGGTAGCTGCTATTTTGGAAAACAATCAAGAAGCCGACGGATCGGTACGCATTCCAAAAGTATTGCAACCGTATATGGGCGGTTTAGAAGTTATTAAAAAATAAAGATGTTGTAGCAAATAGTAAAGTTGCAATAAATAAAGAAATTGTAAGACATAGAGAAGTTAAAAAATAAAGAGGTGACAGTATGAAGATTTTTATCGACACCGCTAATTTTGATGAAATCAAGGCAGCCTATGAAATGGGCTTTGTTGCCGGTGTTACTACGAACCCTTCTCTCATCGTTAAAGAAAAACGTGATTTGAAGGAAGTCATCAAGCAGATTGCTGCTCTCGTAGACGGCCCTGTAAGTGCCGAAGTGATTGCTACGACAGCGCCGGAAATGATTAAAGAAGCCCATGAATTAGTAAAATTGGGTGACAATGTTGTCATTAAAGTACCGATGACGCCGGAAGGCTTGAAGGCAGTAGCGGTATTGGCCAAAGAAGGCATTAAAACAAATGTAACTTTGATTTTCTCTGCTAATCAGGCGTTGTTGGCGGCTCGTGCCGGTGCTACGTTTGTAAGCCCCTTCGTGGGTCGTATTGATGATATCAGTATGGACGGAATTACTTTAATCGAAGACATTGCAGAAATTTTCATGGTACATGATATTAAGACTGAAATCATTGCAGCCAGCGTACGTACTCCGATGCACATGACGCAGTGTGCTAAGGCAGGTGCGCATATCGCTACGGTACCTTACAAGGTACTTATGGCATCCATGAAACATCCGTTGACGGATGCCGGCTTGGCACGATTCCTAGCCGATTGGGAAGCGGCTAATAAATAAGCTGTTTCATAGTTACAATAGCCGAATCACCCGAATAACGGGCGTTGATAAGGAGGAACAACAGTGGATCGAACATTAGCATTAGAATTTGTACGAGTAACGGAAGCCGCCGCATTGCGCAGTGGTCGTTTAATGGGTCGCGGACTTAAGGATGATGCGGATCAGTTAGCAGTTGACGCTATGCGCCAAACCTTTGACACAGTGCCTATTTCCGGTACGGTCGTTATCGGAGAAGGTGAAATTGACGAAGCGCCGATGTTGTATATTGGTGAACATGTAGGTGCCGGCGGAGAAGCGGTAGATATTGCGGTAGATCCGATCGAAGGTACGAATCTGATTGCTAAAGGGCAAAATGGTGCTATTGCCGTATTGGCCATTGCGCCTAAAGGCGGTCTTCTGCATGCTCCCGATATGTACATGCAAAAGCTGTGTGTAGGTCCTAGAGCAAAAGGCGTTATTGATCTTAATGCCAGCGTAACGGAAAACCTGCGCCGTGTAGCAGAAAAAATGGAACGTGGTATTGATGACTTAACGGTTGTTATGCTCGATCGTGAACGTCATCAGGATATTATGAAGGAATGCCGTGAAGCAGGTGCCCGCATTCGCCTCATTACCGACGGCGATGTGAATCCGGCTATGGAATGTGGTCTTGAAGGATCCGGGATTCACATGGTTATCGGTACCGGCGGTGCACCGGAAGGTGTATTGGCAGCTGCTGCTTTGAAATGTACCGGTGGCGACATGCAGGCTCGCTTGTTGCCGGAAACAGACGAAGAAGTACGTCGTTGTCATGCCATGGGCATTACGGACTTAAATAAAGTATTGACCATTGATGATTTAGTACATGGCGAAGATGTTATTTTCGCAGCTACGGCTATTACGGAAGGCAATATCTTGTCCGGCATTAAATACTTTGCCGGCGGTGCTCGTACGGAATCCGTAGTTATGCGTTATCGTACCGGTACAGTTCGCTTTGTTGATACCATTCATCGGTTGGATCGTAAATTGAAATCTATGAAGGCACGCTAATTTGCAATAGCGATTGATGTAAATCCCTAAAAGGTCTGCTACCTGACATGCATTGTAGACTCACCTGTAAGGAGAGTGACAAGGCAACCGGTAGTCAGGCCTTTTTGCGATTATAGGCGGGGAATGGGAAAGCGACTTTGCTAAAATTGGCAAAGCCCCCTTGCTAGTAACGGGCCTTTAATAGTATACTAAGGAATGAGAATTTATGATGACATTAGCAGCTACGATTCCTGTTAACGTAGCGTTATGGGAGGAATATTGTTGGAAAAGCTTGTTATTCACGGTGGCAAGCCGTTGAACGGACGTATACGTGTCAGCAGTGCTAAAAATGCGGTGTTGCCTATTATTGCAGCAACGATGCTGGCTTCGACACCCAGTCGTTTATTAGAGGTTCCCCACTTAGAGGATGTGCATACGATTTGTGAAGTCATTTCATCCTTAGGTGTGAAGGTAACCGTTGATGATAAGAAACAAGAAATTATATTTGATGCGGCTACGCTGACAGCTACGGAAGCGCCGTATGAATTGGTACGACGCATGCGTGCGTCCTTTTTAGTGATGGGACCGTTATTGGCTCGTTGCGGTGAAGCGCGTATTTCCTTGCCCGGCGGCTGTGCTATCGGAAGCCGTCCGATTGATTTACATTTGAAAGCTTTCGAAGCGTTGGGGGCTACCATTGAAATGGGCGATGGCTATGTACATGCAAAGGCACCTAATGGATTAAAGGGCAATCAAGTCTATTTGGATTTTCCCAGTGTAGGCGCTACGGAAAATGTAATCATGGCTGCTTCCATGGCCGAAGGCAAAACAGTGATTGAAAATGCTGCGGAAGAACCGGAAATTGTTGATTTGGTAACCTACCTTAACAGTATGGGGGCCAACATTCGCGGAGCCGGTACAAATATTATCCGCATTCAAGGCGTGCCTGAATTAAAAGGTGCGGTGCATACGGTGATTCCGGATCGCATTGAAGCCGGTACGTATTTAATTGCAGCAGCGATGGCCGGCGGTGACGTATATGTGGAAAATGCGTTGTCGGAACATTTAAAACCGGTGGTGGCTAAACTGAAAGAAGCCGGTGTGACGGTAGAAGAACACATTGACGGTATTCGTGTTATCAGTGACGGCACCTTGAAGGCCGCGGACATAAAAACATTGCCGTATCCGGGATTTCCGACAGATATGCAGGCGCAGTTTATGGCGTTGACGACCATTGCCGAAGGAACGAGTACGGTTATGGAAACGGTATTTGAAAATCGCTTTATGCACGTAGATGAACTCAAGAAGATGGGTGCACAGATTCGCATTGAAGATCGTCGAGCTATTGTGGATGGTATAAAACGACTTCACGGAGCCGAAGTGCGAGCTACAGACCTCAGAGCTGGTGCGGCACTGGTATGTGCAGGCTTGGCAGCAGATGGTGAAACGAAGGTAACACAGTTGTCCCATATCGATCGCGGCTATGACGATTTGGTGGGAAAATTAAAAAGGTTAGGTGCTGATATTGTTCGGGTGGACGAATAAGAAAAAGCAGAAGCAAAAACAGAAACCTACAGCGGCGAGTGTACAGCAACGAAGAGAAGAACGACGAAAAAAACAAACGAAACCTATTTCCGATACATCGGTGAAACAACGACCGTTGCGGGAGCGTCGTTCGCCATCATTCTTCGAACGGTTAGCTTTGATGACGGCCTATGATATTGGCATAGATTTGGGAACGGCCAATGTTTTGGTTTACGTGAAGGGCAAGGGTATCGTACTTGATGAGCCCAGTTACGTGGCGCGTAACACCAAGACACATGAAGTGGTAGCCGTAGGCGAAGAAGCCCGCATTATGCTGGGGCGTACGCCGGAGGATATTGAGGTTATCCGACCGTTACAGGATGGTGTTATCGCTGACTACGATACAACGGAATTTATGCTGCGCTATTATATTAAAAGTATTTTACCGGCATCGATGCTGTTTAGACCGCGCATTGTTGTTTGCGTGCCGTCGGGCATTACACCGGTTGAAAAGCGTGCCGTCTTGGAGGCAGCTCTGCAGGCCGGTGCCCGTAAAACGGTACTTATAGAAGAACCGCTGGCAGCTGCCCTCGGTACGGGACTGGATAAAGCAAAATCACAAGGCGCCATGGTGGTAGATGTCGGTGGCGGTACAACGGATATTGCCGTGTTGTGCAGTACCGGTGTGGTTCTCAGTGAATCGCTGCGCGTAGGCGGTGATTTGTTTGATGCAGCCATCGTTAATCACTTGCGTCGACGCAGCAAACTGTTAATCGGAACGGTGACAGCGGAAGAACTGAAAATTCAGATCGGTACCGTGGATCGCAAAGCACAGGGAAGCGAAACTCTAGTGCGCGGACGTGATACGGTTACCGGTTTGCCGAAGGCTGTCATGGTTACGTCCAAGGATGTGCAGCGTGCCTTAGAACGACCGGTACGAAAAATTATCGAAGGCATTAAGGACATGCTGGAAAAAACACCACCGGAATTAGTGGCGGAAATTATCGACCACGGAATTATTTTAACCGGCGGTGGAGCGATGATAAACGGACTTGATCGTTTGATCACCCGCGTTACCGGTATAGCTGCCTACTTAGTAGATAACCCAAGGTATTCTGTTATCCTTGGAACGGGACGTGCCCTTCGTGAAATGGGGCATTTGCAGGATACGCTGGAAGAGTTACAATAATATCCGTAATCCCTTGGCATGTGCATCTAACATGTGCCGGTTGTTATGGTTACATGAGGTGTGGAGTCAATTGCTGACTTCACGCCTTTTTTGTATCCTATGCTATAATAAATGAGAGAACATAATGTATATCATATAATTTTCATAGTTATCATATATACTACATACTAGCAATATACAGACGGGAGGACATATGAAGCACTGGCGACATTGGTTATTTGGCGGTATGACAATAGCTGCTTGCTGTTGGGCTCATCCCGTGGCCGAGGCGGCAGATATTACGGCATTAACAGCCATAGACAATGTAGGACATACACGCTTGGTTATGGATATGGATGGCTTGCCGGATACATATAGTACGGCGTATCACGGCGACACACATACAATGACCATACATTTACACGACACATCAAATAAGGTTACCTCTCCCATGGAACGTCGTGGACAGGGAGAAGGTGTACTCAAAGGTATTCGCTTGCAACCGGAACTCGGCGGCACGGCAATCGAGATGCAAGCAGACAGAAGTATAAAACATCATATTATTACACTGGAAAATCCCGATCGAATGATAGTGGATTTATTTACGGATTACGATCAAAAGCTAGTTCGTCATCTTACCGACGGCGTGGCTTTGACAAAATGGCACACCAGCTCGGACAAAGGACGGGTAGAAGCAAGCGTTGTGACAGTCACGGCGGATACACCGTTTCAGTCGGAAGCCGTTGTACCGGCAAAATCATTGCAACAGCTGGCAGCTGCCAAGCCGCAGGTCGTAGTGGTGCGAGGCGATGGTCAAGCGATGACAACACCACAGCCAATATATATCGGGGCCAAGACAGCGTTATCGGCAGGCAAACAAGCAGTGACAACCGGTGCGTTAAAGGAAAACGACCTAAGACCACAGGCGGAGCTTTGCTTTACACCGGGCAGCGGCTATAGTATACATAGTGAAGAGCCGGTACTGCATGCACGAATCAATGGCATGGAATATACGATTAACGGAATCAACCGAGAACGGCATGAAAACGAACTGATTGCGTATACTGTAGATAACGGACCGTCGACGGGAACCAATCAATATGGTTTTGAAGTGGCCGTAAAAAATAACATTGTCATTGGTGCCTACAAGCAAAATGCGCCACTGACTCCCGGCAGCATCGTACTGTCCGGACACGGTGACAAAGCAAAATTGTTGGAGTCGGTCTTGGTAGGGATGCCTTTAGTGATTACCAAGCAAGCCCCGATAGCAACGGTTGGGCCTGCCGGTTCACGGTGGTATCGCGGCGGTACAGCAGTACTGGAAAACGGACGCATTATGGCGAAAGGACCCGATATAGTGCAAGCGCGTACCCTGTTAGGCACGGTCGGTGACGGCAGCCTATTGGTTATGGCCGTAGACCGTCATGTCAACTCGGTAGGTGTTACGGCAGCGGAAGGGGCGGAACTGTTGCGCTCGCTAGGAGCGGTGAACGCTATGGAACTCATCGGTCAGGGCGCAGTCGATATATTCGGTGACGGCGCCTATGTACATGAATACGTTGCCAATCAGCCGACGGAATACCAAGAGGTGCTTACCGTTGGCTAAGGATAGTTTCTTCTATTGAAAAATAATTTTGTATGATATAATGAGAACAAAGGAGGAGGTATTTATGAAAAAAAGAGTACTCGCATTACTGCCGGTGGCACTTAGCTTTGCTATATTAGCCGGAAGTGCATCTGTGGCCTCCGCAGCGAATGTAAATCAAGAAACAGTATTAACCGGTAAGGTTGTTTCCACCGTTTCCGTGGGCACGTCCGTACAGGAAGGTGACACACTGGTGACGGTACAGACAATTACAGGTCCTATGGTAGCGGCTCGTTCCAATGTAGACGGTGTAGTTACCCAGGTAAATGTAAAAGCAAATGATTCGATACAGCGCGGCCAAGTGGTTGCGGTTGTCGATGGTAAGTAGAGAGGAGATTTGAATGAAGCCATTTCGTTCAATGCGTCGGTACGGGAAAGGCGTGCTGGCGCTCCTTTTTTGTTGGTCTGTAACCGCAGGTGCCGAGGCGATAGACTTTATGCCTGTGGACTCGGTGCATACCGGCATGGAAGGATATGCAAAAACAGTAGTAGACGGTGATGCCATTACCAGCTTTAATGTGAAAGTGCTGGGCGTTATGAAAGATAGAGGCCCATCCGGCGATTTGATTCTTGCCAAATTTTCCGGACCGGTGATTGATCAAACCGGCGGCATTGTTCACGGCATGAGTGGCAGTCCCGTGTATCTAGATGGCAAACTGGCCGGAGCGGTAGCCTACGGATGGGGCTTTGCCGATGGGACTATCGGCATGATTACACCGATTGCGGATATGGTATCGCTGTGGAACATTCCCTATGAAAAGCAAGTTGCCAATCCGTGGCGCGATGAACGATTAATCCCCTTAGGAACGCCGCTTATGGCGTACGGCTTTGATAAAACATCGTTAGATTATATGAAATCAAAATTGCCGGAGTACGGTTACAGCACGTACGATACGGCAGCTGCAGACAGTGATGGTGTAAAGAAACCGCTGGAAGCAGGCGGATCCGTAGCGGCCTTGCTGGTATCCGGCGATATGAAGCTGGGTGCCATCGGTACAGTTACCTATGTAGACAACGATCATATCGTGGCCTTTGGTCATCCCTTTTTAAAACGTGGCAGTGTTGACTACTTCATGCACAATGCTCATATTTTTACGGTAGTAAAAAGTGTGGACTCCGGATTTAAATTGGGGTCTATGGGTGCCGAAGTGGGAGCGGTTACGGAAGACCGCGGTGCCGGCATTGCCGGTAAGGAAGGCATCGTGGCCAAAGGGATTCCTCTTACCGTCGATGTGCGCGACCTCGACACGGGAAAATCGCGCCGGTCGGTACTGAAAGTCATCGAGGCCAACGAGATGACACCGGCCTTGGCAGCCACATCCCTATACAGCCTTATGAACAAAACGGTAGATCGCAGCGGTGAAGGATCGGCGACGGTGAACGTGCGCATTACGCCGCGGGATGCCACCATCGAACCCTTGGAGCGTCGCAATATGTTTTACTCTTCCGAATCCATTACGCTAAAAGGTGTGGATGAGTTTTATAATCTGCTGGATGTGCTGATGAATAATCGCTTTAAGGCGTATGAAATTGCAGACATCGCCGTACAGGCAGATGTGACCAAGGATACGAAGACGGCCGTTATCGGTGATGCAACCTTATCGCCGGGTGTGGCTTCGCCGGGAGATACCATTGTGGTTAATGTAAAGCTGCAACCGTTTAGAGGCGAGCCGGTGGAAAAAGAAATTTTTTACACCATTCCCAAGGATCAGCCGCTGGGCAAGGCAACGCTGGAAGTGCGCGGCGGTGGCGTAGTGCCGCTTCCGTATTTATTGGAGAAGCAGAAATATAATTTGACGGACGAAATTATTCGTCGCTTAAAGACCTATAAAGATTTTGACGAATTCTATAATGACTTGCGCAAGACGGACACGAACAATCAGTTGGTGGTAGAAATTTTGCAGGATGGCGTTAGCATGGTTGATGACGGCAGTGATAGCAACGGCAAGAAAGCTAAGATCGAAGATATCGAAGAAACTCCGTTACCGGGCGATGTGAAAAAGCCAAAAGCCAAGACGGATGTGTCTGACGTACTGGGGGACGATAAGGAACCGCAGGAAGCAAAAGTGGACACGGAATACGTTATCCGTGGCGACGGACAATTTGTGTTACACATTATGTCGCCCGCCGATCGCGATAAAGAATTGGCCAAGCGCAAAAAGGAACATCAAAAGGATGTCATGCAGGCAGTAAAGGAAGCAGTACAGGAAGCAAAGGATAAAGATAAAATAAAAACTGTAGCAGAAAAATAACCTAATGTATTGTTTTTCTTACGCCGTTAGTAGTATGCGATTTGAAATACTTATGAGAAAATTATACTAACGGATGGGGCAGGTTGGTTCTAATGAACTAACCTGCCTTTTTTTGCATACAGTAAAAAGAGAAATATTGACACCATATACGGTATCGACTATACTGAGGAAAAGGAGGTAGGACATGTCAAAATGGGATAAGCTACTAGCGCGTATTTATAATTTATCTAAAAGCCTCCGATTCGATGAGTTAAGAAAGGTTTTGGAAAGTTACGGGTATGAAATGAATTCTCCACGAGACGGAAGTAGTCATTATACATTTAGAAAGGCTGGATGTATGCCAATAACAATACCCAAACATGAACCAATAAAAAGAATATATGTTGAAATGGTAAGGAAAATTGTAGAAAGTGAGGCGAAAAACAATGAAAGTGCTGAATGATTATATGGCAATGCCATATCGCATGGAAATTGTGGAAGATAGGGATGAGGGAGGATTTGTGATTTCTTATCCAGATTTGCCTGGTTGCATTACTTGCGGTGAGACAATAGAACTTGCAGTAGCGAATGCAGTAGACGCAAAAAAAGCGTGGTTTGAGGCGGCGCTTGAGGATGGCATAGAAATTCGTGAGCCAGATAGCTTAGAAAAATATTCGGGACAATTTAAATTAAGAATTCCAAGAAGTTTGCACAGGAGGTTAGCAGAACATTCTCAGAAAGAAGGAATTAGTATGAATCAGTATTGTGTATATCTTCTCTCTAGAAATGATGTAATTTTTTCTGAGAAAAAGGAATGTTGACTTAGTGCGGCTATTTGTTTTCCGATATGACCGTTATTTTTAGAGGCTGATAGAAATAGGGTTACGTTGTAAAAAGAAGCTGTAGGCCTTAGTATTATAGGATGATACGAAACAAAAACATTTGAACGGACTTAGTATAAAATAGCTATACTGTAAAAGAGGCTGTAACGAAATTGAGTTTTTTAACTCACATTTCGGCTACAGCTCCTTTTCTTATACGTACCGTGTATCTTAGCACTTCATATTAAAATTAAATAGTGGGTTTATTATGAAAGTAAATTTTGCATCTTTATTTTCTTGAACTGCGGTGAAAATATATTCCCCACTTTAGATAAACAGTGTAGAAAAAATAAGTAGATAGGATTATAATGGACAAGTATGTAAAACGATTGTAGTAGTAGGACGAAGTGAAGTAGGTAGTATAGGTATGGACAGCAATTCAAATCAGCAGCGGTTAAAGAAACGCGAGCCAGGTAATTTATCCGGTATTGACGGATTAAAAGCGATAGCGATTATTGGGGTAACGCTATTCCATATGTTGCCGCAGGATGTACCGGGCGGGTACATGGGGGTGTCGCTCTTTTTTGTCATTACCGGTTATTTATTGGCCTTCTCGGATAGTAATAGGTTAAGGCAGCATGCGTATAGTGTTACACAATATTTGTGGCATCGTATTCGCCGCATTTATCCGCCGCTTCTCATTATGCTGTTGGTGACGGTAGGCGTGAATGGATTGTTATTGCCCAATAGTCTTAATGGCATTCGCCCCGAATTGATGTCGATTGTATTTGGCTATAATAACTTTTGGCAAATTGCACAAGATGCTGATTATTTTACGCGGCTCATTAATGTGTCGCCGTTTACCCACTTGTGGTTTATGGGCATTGAAATGCAGTATTTCATTATTTGGCCGCTACTATTCGGTATATTTATATGGCTGTGTCGGCGGCTAAGCTATCGGGTAGCCATGGCCGTGTTGGCGTTTGTTGCCTTAGGATCTTCCTTGTTGATGACCATTCAGTATCATCCGGGAGATGACGTAACGCGGCTGTATTACGGAACCGATACACGGATATACGCGCTGCTTTTCGGCGCGTTTTTGGGGATACGTCGTTCCATGCACATGCAGGGGGATGAGTGGTCGCGGGTTCGGCAAGCTATTAATTCTATTGTATTTTTGGCGTTGTTGGCTGGAGTGATTGCTTGCTATGCTTTGCTGGATGGCAAAAATCCCATCGTATATCAATACATGATGTTGGCGGCTACCTTTGGCTTTGGACTGCTCATACTGCTATGCGAATATGATCGCTTAGCAGTCGCCCGCTTCCTTAATTGGCCCGCGGTCGCTTGGCTGGGGAAACGAAGCTACGGTATTTTCCTCTGGCAGTATCCGGTACTCTACTTATTCCAACAGTGTAAGGTGGCAGAGTATGTGGGCAATCCCTTTGTATATAACGGTTGTATCATCGCACTGATTATTGCCTTGACGGTATGGTCGGATTCCGTGGTAGGCAAACTTAGCCAAGGGTTTACGTTTCGATCCTTTTGCAGTTGGCTGCGCGGGGTGTCTATGCGGCTCGTTACAGCCGTAGCCTGTGTGGTGATGTGCTTTGGGGTGGTGGCCGTGTTTAGTGCATCCGATGAAAAGGCGGCAGACATGAGTGAGTTGCAAGCGCGCTTAGAGGCCAATGCAGAAGAGCAACAGGCAGAAAATGAAAAGGCGCGGCAGCTTACGGCAGAGGAGCAGTCGGAGGTAGAAGCGTCGTTAACCGGCGTATCGGCTATCGGCGACTCGGTCATGCTCGGTGCTTCGCCGGCGATGCGCAAGGTGTTGCCCGGTGTCTATATTGATGCTAAGGTGTCGCGATATGTGGGGGCCGGTCTTGATATTGCCAGAGGATTGGCGGAGCAGAATCGGTTGGGCCATGTTGTTGTTATCGGTCTTGGCACAAACGGTCCGATTACCGGTTACTATGAACATGAAACGAAGGACTTAGTCAATTACTTGGGACCGGATCGGATGATTTTCTGGGTAAACGTGTACGGACCGAAGTTAGAATGGGAAAAGCCGAATAACGAATATTTGGAACAGCTGGCGAAGGAACGCGACAATATTGTGATTGTAAATTGGCATGACCTAGCGGCCAAGCATCCGGAGTGGCTCAGCGAGGATGGTATTCATCCCAATGATGAGGGTATAAAAGAATATGCTAAGCTGTTGCATGATACGATGGAAAAAACATTGGCTGAGAAAAAGTTAAACGCTGATTTGCAATAGGTGTGAGGCTATTGAAAAGTGCTAGCAGAAAGTAAGAGGCTATTAAAAAAAGTTAGTAGAAAGTAATAGGTAAACATAGAAAAGGCTGTACGAAATGTGAGTTCATTTCGTACAGCCTTTTTATTGTTTTTGATTGACTACATATGGCTCGCACCAAATGCGATAAGAAACAAAATAAATGCAGGCAACGCCAAAGCGAGGATGGTACGACCATAGCTTAAATGACTGCTTTCTTTAAGGAAGCGAATGGCCAGGTATGAGAACCAAAGGGAAATGGGGAAGAAGGCTATAGCAAGAATGCTAAGCCCTTGGATGATGCCGGAAAGCATAGAGGCTGTGAAGGCAGATGAAGAGACTAAGGTAATGATGAAGATAACAAAGGCGCTCACGCATAATAGAATAGGAATGATGAGGTTTAACAGATTGGATAGCAATAAAAAATGAAGGAGTCCGGTACGCACATTGATCGACGTACCATTGCTGCCCATGATGAAGAGAAGCTTCCAAAGAATAAAGGCGCATAGTCGCCATAGCCAATAGCTAAGGAAGATCATGATAGGGAGACCTATGGTATTTAAAAAGAGCATAAGCAATGAGAAACCGCCCATGTCAAGAGAGTGAGCCGTGAACAATGTGGTCAATGTGGCAAGCAGATTGGGAAGGAGTTGTATAATACAGTTAAGGATATATAAGAACACATCATTACGGTCCGGTTCCGTTGAGGCAAGCGCGCGAATAGTTATAAACGGATGCGTGACGAGTTGCCAAGCAGTTTTACAATAGTGTAATGAGTCTTGAAAAATATTAGTAGCAGTCATAATCCTCTCTCCTTTGTCGATCCATTAACAGTTAGAATAGGATGATTACTTGTATTTTATCATAGATGGTAATGCATCGTAATGGAAAAAGCTATGCACGGTTAGGTTGTCGGGGAGAAAGGAAAGATGGTAAAAGATGGCCGTGGTATGAGGCGACATGATTAGGTGGATTTTGTACAAGTTTAGTCGTTACCGTTTGATAGAAGTTATGTAAGAATAAAAGTATAGTAGGTCGTATCGGGTAGGATACGTGATGTACTGAATTTTATAGTTGTAAGGGTTTGATGAAAAGGTGCAATGAAGGCAAATGTGCCTCTCATTGCACCTTTTGCTATGTGCTAGGAGGTTTATTATGGCAAAGAAATGTGTATCATGCGGAACAGACTTACCTAACGATGCAGGATTTTGTACAGAGTGTGGTGCTCAACAGCCGGAGGTAAGACTGTGCAAACAGTGCGGTGCATTGCTTGAAAAGGATGCGCTGTTTTGTGGCGAGTGCGGTGCTAAGTATGAAGATCCTAACAAACAGCAAACTGAGAGACCGGTAATCAAAGCAACACCTGTTACGGAATTGAAAGAAGAGAAAAAGTGGACCACCAGTCAGATGATAAGTATTGCTGTAGGTGTCCTCGTGGTTCTTTTTTTAGTAATCGCTATCTTTAATGGTGTCGGTGAGAATAAAGGTGCGGTTAAGAAGGCTGAAGAGACACAGGCAATATCCGTAAAAGCAGAAACTATAATTGATGATTACATTAGGGACCAAGCAAAGGCAGAAAAAGAATACAAGGATAAAAAGATAGAGTTAACAGGCAAGGTATCCTCTAAAGGACAGTATAGGAATAGCCAAGATTACTATGTAACTGTCGGACGTCGCATGGCTGCCGGTAAATCATATTATGTATTATTAAGAATTCCTTCGAAGATGGCCGGTAAGCTTAATAAGTTGCACATCGGTGATTATGTGTCAGCAGAAGGCGTATGTCAAGGGATTGTAGAACAAGAAGATCCGACAGATGTATCAATACAAATTCCGGCACAGAAAATTAATGAAAATGACTAGGAGGTATGTAAGACATGGCCAAATTTTGTAAAAACTGTGGAGCTCCTTTAGATGAGGGAATAAAGTTTTGTAAGTCTTGTGGTACAGCAGTAGCTGCTAACAGTTCAAACGGTAACGGCGTACAGCAGGTAGGCAGTGCCGAGCCTGGTAGGCAGGAAGGCGCATCATATTCGATGGTGAATACCCATAAACAAATGGGAACGGAGCATTCTAAGAATAAACAGTTTGTCATTATAGGAATACTTATAGCCATCCTTGTCGCTGCAGCCGGTGGTGGTTATTACTATTATCATCAGCAACAGGTGAAGATTGAACAGATGCAAGCAGAGCAGGCGGCTGCCGAGGAAGCGAAGGCTAAGAAGGAAGCTGAGGAAAAGGCCGCCAAGGAACAAAACGATAAGCAACAATCTCAAATTACGTCGGCGTATATCCAAAAGGCGTTAAGTCAGCTTGATGCGGGTGAACGTGATTTGAAGAGCTTGGCAGATATGATCAATTCGGGCGTTTACATGACATCTACATTACTAAATGAAGAAGCCAATGTGGTATCGCGCATTGAAGGTCGTCGAGCCGATTTAAAGAAGATGACAGCACCAGCAGATTCTTCAATTGTTAATGATGTGGAAGCGTTGTATTCGATTCAAACACAGCGAGCCAACTTCATGGCAAAAGGCATACAAGGCGATACATCGCAGTATGCAGTAGGTGGCAATTACTATGATCAGTACTATGCTAAATTAGATGCGTTTAAGAAGGCGCATAATGTACAATGAGTAGATTCTTCGGACGACAAAATTTGCACTATGGACTAATGCATCGGAAAACATATAGATATGTGCGTCATGTAGTGGGAAGCGCGCTAGTAATGAGTATTTTTTTATCCGGCTGTGCGATGGTACCGGCAGAGAATGAAGAACAATCGGCAAAGGATGTCCAAACAGTAGAAACGATAACGGCTCGAACTGCCTCTGGTAATGCCTCAAGTATTCCGGCATGGCATGAGGATGCGAAGAAGGCAATAGGTCAAATCCTTGGGGATGAAGTAAGTAAATATGGTATATACGCTTTTTATCCTACTGCGGACACAGTTCCTTTGATTATACAGTCGCGTCCCATGCGGTCGGCCAGTATGATTAAGGTTTTTATTATGGGAAAGGCCATGCAAGAGGTGGAACGAGGACGGTTGTCTCTTGATGAAATGATTACTTTGAAAGCGAACGATAAGGTAGGGGGAGCCGGCATAATTGCCGGTTGGGCTGACGGAACAGATATACCGGTAAGGGAGTTACTTAGGTTGATGATTACGGAAAGTGACAATACAGCAACTAATCTAATGATTGATCGTTTAGGTATGGAGGCCGTTAACGAATATATCCGTCAAGAAGGCTATGGTGAAACTAAACTGCAACGCAAAATGATGGATACAGCGGCGGCAGAAGCAGGACGCGAAAATATAACATCACCTGCGGACCTTGGACATTTCTTTACGCGCCTGTGGAAAGGCGAAGGAATGACAGCGGGAACAAGGGAACAAATGCTGACTTGGCTATATGAACAGACGGATACGGAATGTTTGCCACAGGCATTTCCTCAAGGAAAGATTGCTCATAAAACGGGGGAGTTAGTAGGGCTCTATGATGATGGCGGAATTGTTGTTCGGGAAGGAACTCCTTTGGTGATATGCATTATGAATGATGATATTGATAGTCGAGGTGGGGCTATACGTGATATGCAAAAAATAGCTAGAGTCATTGGTGTAAATGGTTCATCAAAAAAATAAATGTAGTACCAACACTTTCGTTATATGGAAAATAGCCGTTCATAACGCCATCGCTCAACCGATTTCCCTTATGCGCTACAGACTCGGAGAGAACGCATAGCGAAACCATGATGGAAAGAGCGATGGAAAGTATGATGGAAAGAGCGATGGAAAGCATGATGGAAAGCGTGATGGAAAGAACGATGGAAAGCGTGAGGGAAAGAATGAGAGAAAAAATGAATACGTATCCGAACTACAGACCGGGTGACGGTAAAGAGTAGCGTAAATAATTTTTCTTCAACCGAGCCACAGACCGAGCGCATTCCTAAACAAAACTAAACAAAACAATCTCTAAAGAAATTCTATAAAGAAAGGTAAGAAGGATAGCATTGACCAATAAAGAAAAAAAGTAAAAAGAAATGGCTGTTAAGTAAAATTGCTTGACAGTCTTTCTTGTCTTTGCTAGAATAACGTGTAAAGTTTTTTAGCTTGACAGTAAAGAGAAGTGAGGTGACCTTATGGAAGACAGAATTACAGTAAGCCTGTTACTCGATTTCTATGGGGCACTCTTGACGAAACGGCAACGTGAATGCTTGGTATTACATCATGAAGATGATATGTCACTCGGTGAAATCGCCGAGGAGCTGGGAATTTCACGGCAGGCTGTTCACGATAATATGCAGCGGGCGATGCAACTGTTGGAAGGGTATGAAGATACGCTTCACATGGTAGCACAGTATACAAGGCGGGAAGCAGTCATTGCTGAGTTTCGCAGTGAATTGGCAAAGCCGATTCTTTCGAAGGATCGCCTAAGCGCATTAGTAGCACAGATGGAGGGATAACATGGCTTTTGAAAGCTTAACGGATAAACTGCAGGAAGCCTTTAAATCCTTGAAGAGTAAAGGAAAAATTTCCGAAGATGATGTTAACCGGGCTCTTCGCCAAGTGCGTACAGCCTTGCTGGAAGCGGACGTTAACTTTAAGGTCGCTAAGGACTTTATCGCTCGCATCAAGGAGAAAGCACTGGGTGAAGAAGTATTCGGTTCGTTAAACCCGGTTCAAACGGTTGTAAAAATCGTTAATGATGAGTTGACTGAGTTATTGGGTGGTACGCAAAGTCGTATTATGATTGCCTCAAAGCCTCCGACAATTATTATGCTTGTCGGTTTGCAAGGGGCCGGTAAGACGACAACGGCCGGTAAGCTCGCCGTGTATCTTCGCAAACAAGGTAAGCATCCTATGTTGGTAGCCGCCGACGTGTATCGTCCGGCAGCTATTAAGCAATTACAGGTAGTGGGGGCACAAATCGATGTGCCGGTGTTTGCCAAGGAAGAAGCCGGTGCGAATCCGGTGGATATTGCGAAGGAAGCGATTGAAGCCAGCACGCATATGCTCAAGGATGTTGTCATCATCGATACGGCCGGTCGCTTGGCCATTGACGAAGAGTTGATGAACGAGCTCGTTAATATTAAAGGCGCCGTACATCCGCATGAAATCTTGTTGGTTGTGGACTCCATGATTGGTCAGGATGCGGTGACGACAGCAGAAACCTTTAATGAAAAGCTGGGTCTGGATGGTGTTATCCTTACTAAGCTTGACGGGGATGCGCGCGGTGGTGCCGCACTTTCCATCAAGGCTGTGACGGGGACACCGATTAAGTTCACCGGTACCAGTGAAAAGATGGACGGTCTCGAAGTATTTTATCCGGACCGAATGGCATCGCGCATTCTTGATTTAGGTGACTTCAAGTCATTGCTCGAAAGTGTACAGGGTGCCATTGATGAGGAAGAGGCAAAGGAAATGGCCAAGAAGATGGCCAAGAATAACTTTACCTTAGATGATTTCCTCAGCCAAATGCAGCAGGTTCGTAAGCTTGGTCCGTTGCAAAACATTCTTGGCTTGTTGCCGGGGATGGGCAAGATTAAGGATCAGCTTAAGGATATAGATATGGATAGCAAGGAAATTCGCCGTATCGAAGCCATCATCAAATCCATGACGAAGGCGGAACGGACGAATCCGAATATCCTCAACGGTTCACGTCGCAAACGCATTGCCGAAGGTTCCGGTATGCGGGTGCAAGATGTAAATCGTTTGTTGAAACAATTCGAGGAAGCTCGAAAGATGATGAAGAAAATGCAGTCTATGCGCAAAGGTAAGCGCGGTATGTTACCGAAGCTGCCGTTTATGGGCTAGTCTATAGATGGAAATCCTGATAAGGAGGTGAAATAGTAATGTTAAAAATTCGTTTGACTCGTTTAGGTGCTAAAAAAGCTCCTTTCTATCGTATCGTTGTGGCTGACTCCCGCGCTCCGCGTGAAGGTCGTCCGGTTGATACCATCGGTCAGTACGACGCCACTAAAAATCCGGCTATCGTAAACATCGACGAAGAAAAAGCGTTGACTTGGTTGGGTAAAGGTGCACAGCCGACTGACACGGTTCGCTCCCTTTTCAAACAGCACGGTGTAATGCAGAAATTCGCTGAAGCTAAGAAGTAATTCGGAGAGAGGCATACTATGATGAAAGAATTAATTACATTAATTGCGAAGTCATTGGTTAAGCAGCCTGAAGCCGTTTCTGTTACCATGACCGTCAAGGGTAACGTGGAGGTCTATGAAATCCATGTAGCTCCTGAGGATATGGGCAAAGTGATAGGAAAACAGGGCCGAATTGCTAAGGCAATTCGCTCTGTTGCCAAAGCGGCGGCTATTAAAGAAAATAAGAAAATATCCGTGGATATTGTCTGAAGGGTGTGGAAAACATGGAAGAAATGACAGTACGCGTACCGGTGACGATTAAGTCTAAGGTAACGGAAAGTCTGAAGGCAAAGCTGATCGCCGATCTTCAGCAGCGTCTTGACATGGTTGAACAAGATTTACAGCAAATCGAGTTCCAAGCAAAACGCTTGTTAAGTGAGCAAGCCAAAATTGATGCACAGGGATTAATCCAGTTGCGTCAGCAGATTGAAGAAGAAAAGCAAAAGCGCATGAACTTCAAGGCAGAAGTAGCAGCTAAATTGAAGGATGCGCAGGCGCTTGAAATCGGATCCGAAATTGCACAGGGAACGATGGAGCAGACAGTGACCATTAAGGTTGGCGACAATCTTGATGCGTTGATGGGCTCTGAAATTTTGTTGGAAGACGGCAAAATTATTGCGTTCCGTCAGTAAGTGATGGATACGAAAGAATTCATTACCATAGGCACTATTGTAGCCCCGCACGGTGTGCGGGGTGATCTTCGTATAGTGCCCCAAACCGATTTTCCCGATCGGTTTTTAACGATGGATGCCTGCTACATAGATGGTAAGGAATACCATATTGCATCTGCTCGTTTTCATAAACAATTTGTGTTGGCAACGTTTAAGGAAGTACCCGACCGCAATGCAGCCGAGCTGTTGGCACGCAAGGAAATCAAGGTGCCGCGCGAAGAATTAATGCCGTTACCGGAAGGGCGGTATTATATTTTCGAGATTGAAGGACTGCGCGTAGAAGATACGGACGGGAACTACCTCGGCGAAGTGAAAGAAGTACTTCAGCCGGGTGCCAACGATGTATATGTGGTGGCCAAGGAAGGGGTTCCGGATGTATTATTACCGGCGCTGAAGGACGTTGTTCTTTCCATTGATTTGGAAAAGCAGCTGATGATAGTCGATCCGCCCGAATGGATATAAGCCATGAAGATAGATATTATCTCATTATTTCCGGAGTTTTTCTCCGCTTTTTTTGATCACTCCATTATCAAGCGGGCTATTGCGGCCAATCGCCTGACTATGTCCGTTACAAATCCTCGTGATTTTGCTCACAATAAGCATAATCAGGTAGATGACACGATGTATGGCGGTGGTGCCGGTATGCTTATAATGGCACCGCCTATTTTTGAAGCTGTCGAGTCGGTGACGCAGGAAGAAAAGGTGCGGCGTCGCGTAATTTTCTTGGGGCCGGCGGGTGTACCGTTTACGCAGGAAAAGGCCCGCCAGCTGGCCACCTATGATCAACTTATCTTGGTGTGCGGTCACTACGAAGGCGTGGATTATCGCGTAGAAGAGCACTTGGTGGATGAAACGATTTCCATCGGTGATTATGTGTTGACCGGTGGCGAATTGCCGGCTATGGTAGTAGCCGATGCGGTGGCGCGTATGATACCCGGTGTGTTGGGCGCGGCTTCCGGAGCGGTGGAAGATTCGTTCTATCGTCCGATGTTAGAAGGGCCGCAGTATACGAAACCACAGGTGTATCGAGATTGGGAGGTACCGGAGGTGCTTCGCAGCGGTCATCATAAACATATTGCCGATTGGCGTTTGCAAGAAGCAATCAAGCGAACAATTACCTGTCGACCGGATTTGTTGGCCCGTGCTATGTCGACAGAGGAGCTGGCAGCGTTACAAGCGGTTCTCGGCGATAAGGAAAAAGCGGAACGCTTGGTTCGGCTATTGCGCGAGAATGCGAAAATGGCAAAGAAGCTAGAACTCGGCGAGGAGGCAGTACGCCGGATGTTGTCGCCTGCGGATGGCAGTGATGAGGAAGGCATAAAAAAAGGTTGAGGCTGTGTGGAGCATGGTTATCCATGTAGCCTCAACTTGTTTTTGACAGAAACAGGGGTAAGGATATGGCAAATTTATATATTGGGTTAGTGCATTATCCCATTTATAACAAGCACTATGAGGTTATCACTACGGCCATTACAAATTATGATATACATGACATTGCCCGTGCGGCGACAACCTACGAAGTAAAAAAATATTTTGTAGTTCACAATATTCCGGCGCAGCGCGAATTGGCTAAGACGATTATGTCTCATTGGCAGACGGGATTTGGCAGCACCTATAATCCGGATCGAAAGGATGCCTTTGCCGGTGTGGAATTAGTATCGTCCATTCGTAGTGCCGTGGAACAGGTGGAAGCGGCCGAAGGGGTAAAGCCACTGATTGTTACTACCGATGCACGGACCTACGATAATACGGTAAGTTATGCGTGGATGCGGGAAACGCTTGAAAAAGGCGACCGCCCTGTGTTAGTATTATTTGGTACCGGTTATGGTATGACGAAAGAAACCATGCAGGAGTTTGATTATATTTTAGAGCCTATTTACGGTCCCGGCGAATACAACCATTTGTCGGTACGCAGTGCGGTATCCATTATTTTGGATCGGTTGCGCGGCGAGGCTTGGTGGGCTAAGAAGTAGGAGGTAACGTATGTCCGGACATTCAAAATGGGCAAACATTAAGCACAAAAAGGGCAAAACCGATGCGCTGAAAGCAAAGATTACGACGAAAATCAGCCGTGAAATTACGGTAGCAGCTCGTATGGGCGGTGGTGACCCGGTGGGTAATATGCGTCTTAAATTAGCATTGCAGAAGGCGCGTGAAAATAATATTCCTAAGGACAATATCCAGCGTGCTATCGCCAAAGGTGTAGGCGCAACGGATATGGATAGCTATGAAGAAATTACCTATGAAGGGTATGGCCCCGGCGGTGCGGCGCTTACGGTTGAATGTTTGACAGATAATCGCAATCGTACGGCAGCGGATGTGCGTCACGCATTTTCCAAAAACGGCGGTAACATGGGTGAAACCGGTTGTGTTGCTTGGATGTTCCAGCGCAAAGGTGTATTCGTTATCGACGCGGAAGGTCATGACGAAGAAGAGTTGACTCTCTTGGCATTGGAAGCCGGCGCGGAAGATTTGAAAACGGAAGAAGACTCCTTTGTCATTTATACAGCTCCGGAAGATTACGATGCCGTTGAAAGTGCATTGGCCGAAGCAAATATTGAAACGGAAGTAAGCAAGATTACTATGGTACCTGACAGCAATGTGTCGCTTGAAGGCGAAGCAGCCGAAAAGATGCAGCGCTTGTTGGATGCTTTGGATGAGCTTGATGATGTGCAGGATGTATATCACAACGCAGAGCTTCCGGAAGAAGAGGAATAACGTACAAAAAGCGGTGATGCTGATGGGCATCACTGCTTTTTTATTATTTTTTTTGGGGGAAGAGTCATCCTTCGCTGTATCAAACGCAGTGAGTGATGACGTGTGCAGTAATTTTCCGATGCTGACATTGTTGCTACTAGAATTGTGAGAGAACAAGGCTTTGTAGCCACCTAAGATAAAACGCAATAATACCATTTGGATTTTATAATAGTCGTCACCATCGGCCCAACATAATTTTTGATTTACCGCTTTAAAAATATCACAATAGTGATAATAAAATGTGGTTCGCGTGATGTGCGCTTCCGAGCAGATGTTGGTTACCCGTATCTTAGAAAAAGACATGGTGGACCGTAATTTCAAAAATGCATCCTTTATTGTTTCGCGGGTCAGTGCCGACTGTAATAAACGACGATCTTCTTTTTCTGTATCCATGAACACACTCCCCTTTAAAACTACTACTACTCTATCCATTATGTCATAGTGTAGACTTAAAAAGTACGGACAAAATTCTAAAAATGTAAGACAATATGATATTTTGTATATGAAAAAATGCTAATACTATAGTAGTCTGATAGAAGAGAGAGTTTGTCTTTTTGTATTGGGCGTAGTAAATTTTTAGTATTTATAAAAAATTTCATTAAGCATTCAGTTAAGATGGTGTACAATAGAAGCGAATAATAAAATTAACCGGTATAGGGGTAGTGTAAGAAGGGCCGGTAAGGCCAGTGAATTGCTTGTGGTACTGGTGACAAGGGGTGTAGTTTTGTGGTAAAATCAAACGTAGCAATTATAGGAAGGGGGCGTGAATTTGTTAGAGAGTATCGGTCGCTTTGTTATTCATAGTTTGGAACAATGTGGCGAAGCGGTCATTTTGATTGGGCAAACATTTCGTCAGTTGCGTCACGTGAATTGGTGGCACGTCATCAGACAAATGGCTCATCTTGGTGTAGACTCCCTGCCTATCATTGGGTTGACGTTGTTATTTGCCGGTGCGGTAATGACGTTGCAAATTACGGACATATTGATTCGGTATGGTGCGCAAGGTACCGTCGGTGGCATCATGGCCATTGCTATGGGACGTGAACTGGGACCTGTATTGGTCGGCGTTGTCTTGGCCGGACGCGTAGGTGCAGCCATTACGGCGGAGCTGGGAACGATGCGCGTCACGGAACAGATTGATGCGTTAAAAGTTATGGCGGTGAATCCTATCGGTTATCTGGTAGTTCCCCGCGTTATTGCATGTATGATCATGGTTCCTATCTTGGCGTTTTACGGTGTTATCATTGGTATTGGCGGCGGCTATTTCGTAGCTACCATGGTGAAGGGACTGGCCGGTATGACGTATACCGACTCTATTCAAATCTTTGCGGTTATGAGTGACCTCACCTATGGCCTTATTAAAGCCAGCGTGTTCGGTGCGGTAATTGCTTTGGTAGGTTCTTATAAAGGAATGTATACTAAGATGGGAGCTGCCGCTGTCGGTAATGCGACAACAAGCTCGGTAGTGACCAGCATTATATTAGTGTTTGTATTAAATTATTTCTTATCCTTATTATTGTATTAATATATAAGCGTTTACATACGCTTTTATATACGTATTCTAGCTAAGCTTAACGGGGTTCCTACCTCGGGTAATGACTGCTATGGACTTGGAATGACGGGTTAATAATGAGATAGAAGAGTGAATTTGGTAATGAACATCAACGGTGTTAGCCGTAATGATGTAAGCGTGTAACATATGCGAGGGTGGAGCAACGAATGATACGATTGGAAGATGTGGTGGTTGCCTATGATGAGCGCGTCATACTGGACAAGGTTAATCTAACCATCAATGACGGCGAAACATTGGCAGTGCTTGGCGGAAGCGGTGCCGGAAAAAGTACCATCTTGAAGCTAATTATCGGATTGCAGAGACCTAATGCGGGACACATTTGGGTAGATGATGTGGATATTACTACCTTGACGGAGGACGAGTTTAATCGGGTACGACAAAAGATGGGGATGGTATTCCAGTACTCCGCTTTGTTCGATTCGATGTCAGTCGGCGAAAATGTAGCATTTGGTTTACGACAACATACAGATGCTTCCGAAGCGGATATACAGGCAGCTGTAAAAGAAAAATTAGCGTTAGTCGGTTTACCGGGCACAGAGGCATACATGCCCAATGAGCTGTCCGGCGGGATGAAAAAGCGAATTAGCTTGGCAAGGGCTATTGCACAAAATCCTACTATCGTTTTGTACGATGAACCCACATCGGGGCTGGATCCGATTACATCCGGCACGATCAGTCGTTTAATACGCAGTATGCAGGCTCACTTGCATTGCACCTCTATTGTAGTTACCCATGATATGGAGTCGGCGTTTTATGTAGCCGATCGAGTAGCTCTTCTTCATCAGGGCCATTTCGTGGAGGTGGCACCGACGGAAGAATTTAAACAGTCGAAGAATCCGTTGGTACAGCAATTCATCCATGGTCTTGATATGGTAACGGAAGAAGATGTAGGGGGATTTGTGAAATGAAGTGGACAACAGAAGCTAAGGTGGGGCTGTTTACAGTTATCGGTATCGTCTTGTTTGCTATGTGCATCATTTTTTTGGGACGTATCGAATTGTTCCAGCCACCGCAAATGCATATTACCGGTGAGTTTAAGTCGGTAAACGGACTCAAGCCGGGCAATCAAGTTAAGTATTCCGGTGTGTCTATCGGGCGCATCAAGGACATGACCGTAACGGATACAGGTGTTACGGTAGCAATGGAGATAAAAGAAGATACAAAGATTCCGGAGGACTCACAGTTTTCCTTGGCCAATGACGGCATCTTAGGCGATAAGTACATACAGGTGACACCGGGGAAATCGCAAACCTATCTGAAGGACGGGGCGACGGTGACCGGTGAAGGCGACAGTGCCATTGACAAGACCATGCAGCAAGCATCGGAGTTGATGAAGGAAGCCAATAAAACGTTGGCTTCCATCAATGCCGTGATCGGCGATAAACAGACGCAAACATCATTGCGAAATATGCTTCGTACCACCGAGGTGATCGCCAATAATACGGCAGCCCTCACGGGACAAATGAATGCGATGCTGTCGGATAATCGCGGCAATGTCAATGAAATGGCGGCAAATATGGTTAAAATTACCAATGATATGGCATCCATTACAAACCAATTCGATTCGTCCATGAAGCAGTTTAACAGTGACGGACAGGCCGGTAATGATATGCGGGCCATCTTGACGAATTTAAAACAAACGACGGAAAGCATTCAGCATATGGCCGGCTCGATGGAAGGTGTTGTAACGGATCCGCAAAGCGCGGCAGATATTAAAGCCACCTTACATAATACGGCTCAGCTATCGACGAAGTTGAATCGCCTTACCGGCGGCGATGTGGTGGATACCGCCACGGGGGAGTCTAAATCCGGAGGCTCGTCTTCGGGAAAAAAGTTCGGACTCCAGGCGCAGACGGGTCTGGAAATGCTCTACAATAATCAAACCGATCGATACAGCCCCAACTTTGAATTTCGTCTTCGTGCAGGTCAATCGGCAGTTAGCTTAGGCGGCACGCATATTGGTGACGGTGGTAATTTAGAACTTACCTATGGTAAGTTCTTGACGGATAAGTGGTTGTTGCGCGGTGGCCTTTTCGATGGCGATGTAGGCATTGGCGTTGATTATGGCTACGGCTCACCGTTTATGATTTCTTTATCAGCTATGGATCCGAACGATCAAAGGTATCGGATTCGTGGCGAATTTGAACTTTTTGATGATACCTATGCAGTTGCTCAGTTTGTTCGACCGTATAGCGCCGAAAACGGAGGAAACTATTTTGGCATAAAGCGTGTGTTTTAGATAATGGAGGTAATAATCTATGAATACAAAAGCACTTTCCATGGCAGTGGTGCTTTCTCTGGCAACTACCGGCGTATTTGCGGCCGATCAGGCAAAGGACAGTAAATTGGCATCCTATCAGGCAAAGGCATTAGCAACGGCGCAGCAGACGGTGGCTGCTAAAATAGCCGATGATGCAGCGATTCCCACACAGGTATCGCTTAACTTGCCGCGCACCATTGATTTGGCATTGCAGAATAACCACAGCGTAAAATCGGCACAGTGGACCTATGAAGCGGCTAAGGCCGGTGTGAGTCAGGCGGCCGCGGCTAAGAACCCGAGTGTTGGGTATGAGTATAATGCTAAAAGATCGAGTGTAAATGGGCAAAATGCGTTACAAAATGGTACTAGTAAATCCTTTGGCAATCAATTTGCTGTAACGGTACCTATCTACAGCGCAGCACGTGATGCGGCGGTGGAAGCAGCTCGCTATACCCGTGAAGGTAAAGGTGCTGCCTTGGAAGCACAATATCAAACATCTAAATTGCAGGCAGCTAAGGACTATTACGGATTAATTATGAATCGTAATAAGGTAGATATTGCGCAGCAGTCGGTGCGTGATTATGATGCACATTTAACGAATGTTAATCAGCAGTATGCGGTGGGCATTGTAGCTAAGTCTGATGTATTGGCATCGAAGACGTCCTTGGCAGAAGCGCAGACGAACTTGGTTAGCACTAAAAATGCCGCTGATATTGCAGAATCGACATTGAATAAATATATTGGCTTGCCGGTAGCTACTAAGGTGGAAACGGCCGACAGAGAACTGGGCTATGCACCGTACAATGTGACATTGGAACAGGCTCGTGCCTATGCGATGCTGCATCGTGCAGAATTGGTAGAAGCGGCCATGGCTGTTAAACAGGCAGAAGAAAATGTAAACAAGGCTAAGGCCGGTCATTTGCCGTCGGTAGACGGCTCCTTATCGAAATCTTGGGGCGGCGATAGCTGGAGCGGTACCGGTGATAGCAACAGCTGGACGATCGGTGCCGGTGTGACATGGAGTATCTGGGACGGCGGTGCTACGAACGAAAGCATCAAAGTGCAGAAAGCAAATCTGGAAGCGGCCAAGGAAGCTAATTTAGAACAGATTGATGCTGTCGCTTTACAGGTTCATCAAGCCTACCTTGATATGAAGGCAGCGGAACAGACCATTAACAGTACGCGCGTAGCCGTTGAACAAGGTCAGGAAAACTTCCGCATTGCTACCCTTCGTTATCGTGCCGGCGTGGGCATCAACCTCGATGTACTCGATGCAGAAACGAAACTTAGCACGGCGCGCAATAATTACGTCGATGCATTGTACAATTATAATATTGCAGTAGCAACCTTGGAACAGGCGATGGGTGTACCGGTAGATACGCCTATCGGTGGTGGTGCTGCTATCGTAGCAAACAGTAATGCGCCACAAGAGTTGGCTAACATGGTAACAAATGAGACTAAGTAGTATGAGATAATAAGCGAATTCACTAGCGGTCTCCTCCCGTCAAGAGCATAGACTCCAGAGGAGGAGACCTTTTTTTATAGTAAGTGAGGTTAGCGGATGAGCAAGAAAAAACGAATCAGCTTGGCCCTGTTGGCAGCCGCCGCACTAACTATCGGAGGCGGTCAGCTACTGAGGCCGGTAGGTGAAACGTATTTAAAGCCGATGATAGAAGAACAATTAAATACAGCTATTAATGGTACGGCGACATATGATTCGTTGGCTATCCAATGGAATGGTACGGTGAAGCTTACCGGTGTAGAAGTGAAGGACAGGAAGCAACAGTCGATTGTGCAGGTACCGTCAATCACTGTGTCCGTATCACCTTGGAAGGCCGTTTCTATGCTTTGGACCGGAGCACCGGCCGCATCGCTTATCAGTGATGTTACGGTAGCTGATGCTAAGCTGCGCATCGTTCAAGAAAGTGAAACGGAATGGAACATCTTGTCGTTAATTCGCTCGGACAAGGAAAGCTCTTCTATGGATTACAGAGGAACGGTGACGGTTAAAAACAGTGAAGTGGATTTACGGCTGGCCAATGGTCGCGAACTTCCTATCAAAGAGATTAATGGTGCCGTCGATTTTGGTGAGTATCCGACAATGAAGGCCGGGATCAGTGCTGTTGCGGATGGACAAAAAGTAAATTTACGAGGCTCCTATACAGCAAATGAAGCGGCTGACTTCTCGTTGTACATCGATGCACCGAGCATTGCGCTTTCTTATGTAAATGATGTGTTGCCCGCTTCCTTGCAAGGCAAGCTTACAGACGGGAAGGCCACCGATATAGCAGCTACCGTACGTCGTGAAGACGGTGTGTATCGCTACAGTGGAGGGCTTACCATTAAGGATGTGGCTATTGATTACGATAGCTATCAACTACGCAATGGCAATGCGCGAATTATGCTTGATGGCGATACCGTCACGATTGCCAACGGTAGGATGGCCGTTAATGATCAGCAGTTGTTTGCCAATGGGGTCATTACGCTGGAGGGCAATACGCCTCGTTTTAATTTGCGTGTACAAGGACATGAGCTTGATGTGGCAGCCTTGGCCAATATAGGTGTCACCGGTCGCGTCGGTGGCGAGGTATATGTGCGAGGAACAACGGAAGCACCTGACATATACGGGCGCGTAACAGGACGAAATATCGGTTACGATGGATACACGATTACCGAAGTCGGTGCAGATATTTCGTACAAGAATGGCTTAGTTAAGGCCGAAGAATTTGATGCGGATATCAATGATGGTCATGTTACTGGACAGGCGTTATATGATACGACGGATACAAGTTTTGAAGTGCGCGCCAATGCAGTGGCATTGCCGATAGGTATACTCAGTGATGTGATCGGACAACCGGTGTATGGCACCGTGTCAGGCGGTGTGTATGCGAAAGGGCAACATGCGGATATTACCGCTATGAAGGCTACCTTGCACGGCGAACATGTCGGAACGGGAGAATTGCAATTTGATACGGCCGATGTGCAGGTATCAGGCGGGCAAGGGAATTACATCATTACCTATGCCAATGCTACCTTAGGTGAAGGGGCACTGACTGCTTATGGTACGATTAACGGTAGGAAGCTTGCTATTCACGCTAATGGATCGGAATTGCCGTTAGCCGCCTTGTCCGGCTATGTGGGTAAGCCTCTGAAAGGACGCGTCGGCGTATATGCGGACATTACCGGCACGATGGATAATCCTACGGCGCACGGGCATATGGCCGTGCATGATATTTCCGCGGCCGGCATGGACTTTAGCAGTGCCTATGCTGTATTCGATTTGAAAAATCAGCGAGTAACAGTATCGCCTATAGCGCTACAAACTTCGGACGGTGGTGCTTACGTAGGTAACGGCTATATTGATTTAACCGGTGACAAAGCAATGGACATGATCGTGGAAACGAAAAAGACACGTATCGAAAAAGTGGCCAAGGCAGTAACGGATGTACCTGTTACGGGATGGGTGACGGCGAAAACCCACATAACGGGGACAATGGCTTCGCCTGTAGTACGCGGCTATGTTCACGCTTGGGACGGATCGATATACGGCAAGCTCTTTACGGATATAAAATTTGCTTACGGTTACGGCCCGCAAGGCGTGCGTATTCATCGCTTTAATGCATCTGCTTACGGTGCTACCATCACCGGTGAAGGTACAGTAAAAGGCAATGCCTTGGATTTTAATTTCTTAGGAGAAACCATTTGGCTCGAACCGTGGTTAAAAGAGTATGCTGATGTACGCGGATACATGACGGCGGAAGGTCATATCGGCGGTACGCTGCAGCATCCGGTATTCCAAGGAAACATAGGTGCCGAACAGGTGGCCATTAACGGCACGCCGGTGACGAATGTGCATGGCGCTATTTATGCAGATCCGACGGTAGTGAATTTTAACGAGGTATCGTTGGATGCCGGTGATGGCGGGCACTTTATGGTTAAAGGCGGCATGTCACTTACCGGCGAGCATCGTCTCTTTGGCTATGCAACGGTAGAAAACAGTAACATTGCCGATTTAGCCAAGCTGATGAAGGCGCCCCTACATAAGACGACGGGATTCTTGCATGGCCGCGTAGATTTTGGCGGTACGATTAAGAATCCGGATATTACCGTTAAAGGATCGGTCAAGGATATTACCGTAGCGGATACGGTGCTGGGAACAGCGGATTTGGATCTGTCATTGCAAGATCGCCAGATAGCCATTAATACGCTTCGCATTCCGGTGCTCAACGGCGTGTTGGCAGCACAGGGCAAGGCCAATCTTGACGGCGAGGCAGATATACAAATTGCCGCAAGCAATGTGCCAATCGAAGCGGTAACGCCGGTGACTGGCCAAAATATTCCTTTGCAAGGTAATTTAAATTTCATTGCTAACGTAACCGGTGAAACGCGAAATCCTAAAGTGGAATTGTCGACGGATGTAACCAATGCTGTTATTAACGGGGTAACCGTAGATCGGACGTATGCATTGGCGACGATGGAAAATAAAACAATTCATATTCAGCAGTTGGTAGGACAGCGCGGTGAATATAAGGTTCGGTTAAGCGGGGATGTACCGCTGGCTGCCTTTTATACATCCGGCTATTTACCGCCGGGTGACAGTAATGCCATGAATCTTACCTTGGATATGAGCGAAGCGGATTTAGCAGTTTTACCGATGATGAGCTCCGCCATCAGTGAAGGGGTAGGCCCTATCAAAGGAAAGCTGGCTATAACCGGTAGCTATGAACAGCCGGAAGTAAAAGGTTCGATCGGTGTGAAGGATGGCTTGGTGCGCATCAAAGGTGTGAAGAAACCGTTGGAAGCGATTAATGCCGTTCTGCGATTTAACGGTCATGCAGCGGAGCTTACGGGATCGGCCACCATGGGTAAAGGATCTATGGGGCTATCCGGTGAATTGGCTTGGCAAGGGACTTCGATTAATCACTACTACGGCTTGGCACAGTTTAATGGTCTGGACGTAGAGCACGATTATTTCAAAGGACCTTTGAATGGTGAAATCGGTATTGCCGAAGCTAATGGTATGCCTACCGTTATAGGGCATGTAGATTTAGAAAATACGACCATGGCCATTCCGCTGGATTTAACTTCCAGCGAAGGGGGCAATCCGTTTGGCTTGGATCTCACTATCAATGTGGGTAAAAAGGTACAGCTCTATTCGTCGGGGCTCTACGATTTGCGCATCGGCGGCGGTGCTCATATCGGCGGAACAACGGCGTCACCGGATATTGATGGCAGTTTTGAAGTTATCAACGGCACCGTGAAATATTTGAATAATCGATTTAATATCATGGAAGGCAAAGCAACATTTATTCCGGGTAGCTTCTTGCCGAATTTACAGGTGAAGGCATTCGCCAATGTACAGAACTACCGTATTCTGTTACAGGTAGAAGGTCCGGCTACGGAAATGAAGTTGAAATTAGCATCGGAACCGCGCCTGGAAGAACGACAAATTATTTCTCTCTTAACATTTGGTTACAGCGGCGGCAACAATAGCAGCATTAATTCCGATGATGCCAATGCGTTGCTTGCAGCCGGTCTTCGATCGGTGGCGCTGGGCTATGTGGAAGGCGCCGTACGCAATACCTTGGGATTGGATTTAGTTAATATCACTACCGGTTCATTAGATCCTAACGAGCCGACGAATAAGGAAACAAACGGATATTACAATATAGAAATCGGCAAGTATTTATTGCCTAATGTAATGGTAACGGTTAGTCGCGGCATTAATAACGATTTGACATCGTACGGTATACGATACGATATTAATCGTAGCTTTAGCTTGAACGGCTGGCATAATAGTAATTCGCACTCCTATTTTGGCGGAGCATGGCGATATGAGTTCTAATGGAGGATGGTAATGTGCTCAGTGATTATATGAAAGAACTGGAAAAAATAAAATTACTGACTCCGGAAGAGGAGCATGAGCTTTGGCGGCGGTATCATGAAGAGGGCGATGAAGAGGCGCGGATGAGTATCATCGAACATTACCAACCGTTAGTATTTCGCGAGGCCATGGAGTATCGTCATATGGTGGCGGATGTAATGGACTGTGTACAGGAAGGTACGGTAGGTTTGATGGAGGCCATAGAGAGGTATGATGTGACAAAGGGCGTTGCGTTTTCGCTCTATGCAGTGCATCGCATACGAGGGCGCATTGTGGATTTTCTTCGCAAAGAAGGTCGTTCCGGTGTTGTGCTCGGCGGGTCGCCGGATGAAGAGGAATATTGGTGGGAACGCCTTCCCGATGAGGGACCTTCTACGGAAGCAACCGTTGAGGAGCGCGCCTACCAAGGCCTTGTTACGGAAGCGCTGGCCAAGCTTCCCGCGCAAGAACGTCGTGTCATGGAAGAAATTTACATGGCGGACAGAGCCGTAGGAGAGGTTGCCGGAGATATGGAGACCAGTCATAGTTATATTTATCGCCTTCATCGGCAAGGAATAAAACGATTGCGCGGTATATTATCTCGTACACGAAAAGCATGGCGTGAATAATCGGCGAAAATAGGTGAAATTAAAAGAAATACTTAATGTAATGTGTATCATATGCTATAATGATAAAGATTTAATACTAAATTCGTTGTTCAAAAAAGGAGAGCTTCCTACGATTGTATAAGCAAGAAGGGAGGCACCTATGAAGAGTACTGAAAGACCTATTGAAAAACGAATTCACACGGCTAAGTCGTGGCTTGATAAGGCTGAACGGTCATATGCGGATGATTCTTCCATGAAGGGTGAATTGCAGCTGATGTTGGCTAAAGCAGAGTTGCAGCATTTGAGTGAGAAGAAACGATCACCGTATATGCGTTTATCGAAATGGACCATAGCAGTCGGTGTGTGCTTACTCATCATAGGAGGCACCTGGACGATACGATTCGTCGAATCGGAGACAGCGGCGGAATCTAAACCGCCGACAGCATCGACAGTGACTGAACAAAGGTCGCCGGTTGTTGTGGAGAAACCGATACAAAAGGAGGTTGAAGACAAGGGTACTGCAACCGATGAGAGAGCAGTACACTCTTCCGTAGAACAAGCGGTTCAGGAAAAAACAGAGCGCAATGATGCGGTAGCCGAACCGGTGCAACCGGTTGTAGTAGACGATTCATTGCCGCATAGGGCGGAACGTGCTCAGACCGTGAGTACGGCACAAATTAAGCAAGCTATCCGCGAAGGTGAACGAAGCTTGCGCGGTAAGTAACCAATAAAACGACATTTAGTTTGGGAGGATGGAGAATGAAACGAAGCAGAGCCTACAAGAAATTTTTAGCGGTCGCTGTATTGACGGCCATGGGCAGTACGAGCGTATGGGCTGCCGATGCACAAACGCAAACGAATGCAGTGCCGGATTTGACCACGCAAAATACAGCGGTTAGCGAAGCGCAGGCCCAGCAGACAAAAGAAATGACGCCGAAGGAAAAAGCGGCGGCCGAACGTGATGCACAAGCGGCAGAAGCCATTGCGCGTGCACGCGGCGGTATAGAAGAAGCGGCTAAGGCCGATGAGAAAGCAGCTACACAAAAACGATTGGATAACTCCTCCTTGGCAACTAAAGATAAGGCCGTATTAACGGTAGCTAAGGGCGAAGGCGCCAAATTGGAAGAACAGCAGGCAGCCGGTGTGCAGACGGAAATTGCTACGCCGGAAGCCAGATACTACTCGGCAGTACAGGATAGTGACATTGCTCCGTTTGTAGGACAGACTGTGTCGGGTATTGCTATCGAAGGCATTCCGGCAGAAGCACAGGAACAATATAGCCAGGTATTGGTGACAAAAATCGGTGACACTTTAACGGCAGACGGCGTTAAAGCGGATATTGCGGCTATCGGTGGTACCGGCGTATTTTCCGAAGTAAATCCGGTGTTTACAAAGGTGCCGGAAGGCGTGAAGGTTGCTTATAAGGTAACGGTGAACCCGGTAATCAAGAAGATTAATTTTGAAGGTAACACGGTGTACTCCACGGAATCTTTGGTGGACTATCTTCATGTACAGCCCGGAACCGTATTGAATACGGTAGCCGTCGGTGAACGCATTCAAGGGATTAACGCGGCTTACCAGCGCGATGGCTATATGTTGGCACGGGTAAAGGATATTGCTGTTGCTGAAGATGGTACGTTGACGGTGTATATCACGGAAGGTATTGTTGACGACATTACGGTTCACGGTAATAAGAAGACGAAGGATTATGTAATTCTTCGTGAAATGAATCAGAAGAAAGGTCAGCCGTTTAATAAATTCCTCGTACGTCGTTCGGTAGAGAAAGTATATAACTTAGGCTTCTTCGATGATGTTAACGTACGCCTTTTGGAAGGTAAAACGCCGGATAGTGTTGTTATTGAAGTCGATGTGCTGGAACATAAGACGGGGACAATTACTTTGGGTGCCGGTTATTCCGATTCCGATGGTGTGATTGGTATCGTCGAACTCGGTGAAGATAATCTGCGCGGTACCGGTGATAAGATTAAGGTACACTGGGAAATCGGTGGTACGGCGAAGTATAAAAACTATTCCGTATCGTATTTGCGTCCGTGGATTGATGATAAAGCCACTTCGTTGGGCGTAAGTATTTTTGACCGCGAAGACTCTTACACAGATTATGATGCCCATGGTAATGATGTGTCGGAATACGTAAAAGGACAGAAAGGGTTTAATGTTTCCTTAGGTCGCCAAACCGGTGAATATACCCGTGATTATGTAACTATGGAAACCCGCAAAGATGAATGGAAGTATGACGAAGATGAAATGAGCGGTTTCCGTTATGATTTGGATGGTGATTATGGTCCTAACCAAGGGCATAATTTTGCGACAGATCATTACATTGACAATAACTTCGGTCGTACCAACAGTATCGCATGGCAGAAGACCTACGATTCCCGCGATAATGTATACGATCCGACGCGTGGTAAACGAATCTCCTCCACTGTCCAGTGGGCAGGTCACGGCCTTGGCGGTGACTTTGACTTCTACAAATTTACCGGTGAATATCGTAGCTACAAAAAAGTGGGCAGCAAACAGGTATTGGCATTCCGTGCTCGCGTAGGTTGGGCGCAGGGTGATGTGCCGTATAGCATGCTGTACACATTAGGTGGTGCTGATAGCCTTCGTGGATATGAAGATGATCAGTTCCGCGGCAAGAAGATGTACAGCGCTAGCTTGGAATACCGCTTCCCGATTTGGAATAAAGTATCCGGCGTAGTATTCACCGATGTGGGTGATGCTTGGGATGCACCGCATGTAACCTGGTATGATGATGATAAATCGTTTAATGCTTCGGTGGGTGCCGGTATTCGCGTAACTACACCTATCGGACCGATTCGTCTCGACTATGGTATCGGTAAGGATGATAAAAAATTCCACTTTAGCTTTGGTGGACAATTCTAAGTATGAAAATAAAGGCATTATGTATAGGAGTGGCGGCTATGTGTATAGCCGCCATACCCACGTACACGATGGCCGAAACTATACATCGCGTTCATGTTACTATAGAACCGGCGGGAGGCAGCATACCCTCCGGGGTCATGAAGCGTATGCAAGCAGGAATTCAAGCGGCGGCCGAACATATTTATGTGGGGAAAGATAGCAATGCGATTACGTCTCAGTCGCAGTCATACAGGCAAATTACAACAGACATTGTGGATCGCATATTGTACGGATATAATGTGCGGCAGCTGACCGTGGCACCCGGGTCGACAACTGAGTTACATTTGCGTCTTGCTCCGTATGGAAATACGGTTACGTCGGTTACAACGACCGTCGAATATGGTACGCTTTCATCGGAAGCGAGGCAGCTGGTGAAGCGTGATATGGATGGTATTGATGCGCGGGCTGAGCAATTATTGCTCGGTTTGCCGTTGGATTCGCTGGACTGGGCATCGACAGTGGCGCAGCAGACAATACGTGATGAATTAGCCGGTCGATTACCGGAATTTGCCGTGCAAACGGTAGTGCATCCCGGTGTAGAGACGCAGGTAACGATATATGTGATTCCGCAAGGGGCAGCCGTGCGGAAAGGTCATGCTGAAGTTGTGTCAAATACATTGCCGGCGGCGGTGTTTTGGTCTACTAAGCGTGAGTTTGATCAATATGCGGAAGCGATGGTAGGTATGCCGGTAGCATTTGTTGCCCGTCATGTACCGGATATAAACGAAGAGCTGCAGATGAAATTAAATCGTAGTCGGGCAGTGACACAGTTCGGTATTTCCATGACACCGAAGGTGCAAGCCGGCGAGGATGTAACGGTAGTAATCACTGCGGACTCATCGCGGTATATTGCCCGCGGTGAAGCCTATCTCGATGCGGGCAGAAGTGAGAAAAATGTAGGGCTTCGCCTATATGCCGGTGTGCGACAAGGCAAAGGCAGTTGGTATATGGAGGCCGACTTTTATCCGGAGGATTACAGTTGGGACATCTTCCCTTCATATAAATATGCTATAACTGAAGACACAGCTCTTACGTATCAGTATAATATAAGTGATAGTGCGGGCCGTTTGCGTTTGGATCAAGCGCTGGGCGGACGTTGGAACGCGCGTCTGCAACACGATTTTAAGCCGAATCGCAATGAGCTGGGCGTGTCCTATGATGTGCACAGCTATTTAACGCTTGAATACGTATGGGCAGAGCATGACAATTGGCTTCGTGTTATCGGCCGTATATAACAAAGAAAGAAGGTAGTTTTCCTATGATGCGTTTAATTAACAACAAGAAAAATGTAAAAATTGTTTCCTTTTTGGTAGCCTTGATTTTCGTGCTTGGCGTCGGTGCCCTGGCGTATACGCAAATGGCTACGCCTTCAATGGCAGCTGACACCAGCAATATTGGTGTTGTGGATACGTCGCGTCTGTTGAACGGCAATTCTCCGGTAGTCGCAGAAGCTACCAAACAGATGGATGCATACAAGCAAGAACTAAATACGCAGTTCCAAAAAGAATCGGCCAATATGGATGATCAGCAAAAAGCAAAATTAGCATCTGAGTATCAGGGCAAAATGCAGAATAAAATGATGGAATTGCAAAAAGGCATTCAGACTAAGGTGTCCGAGGCGGCTAAATCGGTAGGCGATGCTAAGGGACTTACCGTGGTTATGGATAAGAACAGCGTATTGTATGGTGGTGTAGATATTACGGAACAGGTGCAGAAAAAACTGGAAAGCAGCTCCGGTAATGCATCCGATACTACCGACAAGAGTGATGCGAAATAATAGACTGACCACATACAGCAATCGTGAGTAACAGGCCTACGGCCGGGTAGGAGATAGTATGAACTTAAAACAACGATGGTTGCTGTTGGGACTGGTAGTGGTATTGGCTTTAGTGGCGGCCATGGCTATTTACGGCTTTTTAGGAAAAAAGCAAGTAAATGATGCAAAGCCGGTGGTTGTCGGTGTAGTTAAGCTGGATAAGGTGGTCCCGCTGCATCCTTCTTATGCGCAGTATGAAGCGTTAAAAAATGAATACAGTAAAATCGAAGCGGAATACAAGGCGCAGCAGCAGGGGCTGACCGATAAAGCACAGGAGCAGGCGTTGGCATTGCGAAATATCGGAAGCGATCAAGCGCTGACCGACTCTTTGAATACTGAATTGGCAGCAAAAATTGAGGCCAAACAGGAAGCGCTTAATATGAAGCTGGCACACAAACGACGTGAGCTTTTGGAAGCGTACCAAAAGGAAATGAAGGTAGCGCCCAATGAAGTTGATTTGCGGATTGTTAATTTACAGTTGGAATTGACTACATTAACAAAAGCGCCGACGGTGAATGAGGAACAAGCAGCGGCGCAAGATGCGGCGATTGCCGCCAAACAGGCGGAGCTTGATCGATTGTTGGCGGAGCGAAAGATAGCACCTAACGCAGCGATTAACGAGTTGGAGGCGCGAGTGAATGCGGCCCTCAAGCCACTTCATGATGAAGGGCAAAAAGAATTGGAAGCGTACGCAAAGTCACTGCATGAAGAGTTGGCAAAGCGTCGTCAATCTATGATTCAAGAAAAAGCCGATGCCTATATGCAGCAGAATGCATTGCCCGATCCGGTGGCTTGGAATACAGAATGGCAAACTCGTTTGGATAGACAAAAGGAAGCCGTAGATGCGATGCATGAGGCGATTCTGGAAGATATCAGAACTCGGGCGGCGGTAGTAGCCGAGTCACGTGGATTAACACTGGTAGTCACAAATGAGGTTAGCAATATTAAAGGCGTAGATATTACGGATGCGATTATCGCATCCTATGAATAAAAGGAGTAAGACAGAATGACACAACGAACGAAACGAATGTTAGCTACAGCTATGATGGTACTTTCTTTAGGATTGGTAGCCGGATGCGGAGCACAGGAACAAATCGGCTATGTAGATATGCAGACATTGATGACACAAAGTCAGAAAGGTCATGATGCGGAAGCTAAAATCAAAGCGAAGTATGAAGAAATTTCACAGCGCTTGGCACAGGCACAGCAATCTCAGTCAGCAGAAGAATTCGCCCAGACACAGATGAAGGCTAAACAAGAATTTGATATTTACCAGCAGGCTATGGGTAAAGAGTTCCGTACGTTTGTGGACAGTAATTTAAATGCCTTGGCAAAAGAAAAAGGTATGACCGCAGTCATGGAAAAGGGTGCAATTATGAGCGGTGGCACTGACTTGACCAATGAATTGTTGGAAAAAATGGGTAAAGTAAAGACTGACGATGGACAGAAGGCAGACGGCGATGCTCAGAAACAAGCAGATAGCAATGGGCAAAGTGGTAATGCAGATAATGCGCAGAAATAATAAGCAGTAGAATCGAAGGGAGACTTTCAGGGTGAAATACACGGTAGAAGAACTGGCAAAGGCGGTTCACGGATCCGTCATCGGTGATGGAGCTAAGGTGATTGAAGAGACGCGCAGCCTGGATCAAGGCGCGCCGCAGGCGATTTCTTTCGCCATTGGAGAGTATTGTGAATTTGTGCCACAGGCAAAGTCCGGGGCTGTTATAGTAGAGGCACCTGTTGAAGGTGCTCCGATGCCGCTTATCGTGGTGGAAAATGCCAAGGTAGCTTTTGCACAGATTTTGGAGATGTTTCACCCGCCGGTAGTTTTTCCAAAGGGGATTCACGAAACGGCTATTATTGGCAAAAATGTTACCATTGGCGAAAATGTAAGCATCGGGCCTTATTGTGTAGTCTATGATAATGCGATTATTGGCGATAATGTGGTATTGCATCCGTATGTGTATATCGGTCACAACACGCGCATCGGTGATGATACGGTTATTTATACAGGGGCTATCGTACACGAAAACTGCGTCATCGGTAAACGTGTAGTACTGCGTGCAAAAGCGGTTATCGGTGGTGAAGGCTTCGGCTTTGCTACGGAGAATGGTGTCCATACACATATTCCGCAGGTAGGTAATGTTATTTTGGAAGACGATGTGGAAGTAGGATCTTGCTCATGTATCGATAATGCAACGATGGGATCTACCTTGGTGCGTCGCGGTACGAAGATAGATAACTTGGTGCACTTAGGCCACAATGTTGAAATCGGTGAAGATTGCTTCTTGATTGCCCAAGTCGGTATTGCAGGCAGCACGAAGTGCGGTAATCATGTTATTTTTGCGGGGCAAACCGGCTGTACCGGGCATATCACGATCGGTGATAATGTAACCTTTGCCGGCAAGACCGGTATTATCGGTAATGTACCGTCTGACGGATTGTATGCAGGGTACCCGATGAGGCCGCATAAGGAATGGCTTAAGATTGAAGCATATCAATCGAGATTGCCGGATATGGCAAAAACGGTTAAAAAACTGGAAAAAGAAGTGGCACGCTTAAAGGAGCAATTGGAGGGTAAGTAACTGACATATGTATAGGTTTATGAAGCTTTTCAGTGCATTCATATGTATGTTGCCGCATAGCTTGCAGTACGCTATCGGCAGTATAATTGGCGAGCTTGCTTGGCTGCTGCTGCCGCCGAAGCGTCGTCGGTTGGCTATCGGTCAGATATTATTCTGTAAAATCACGGAGGATCCGGCAGAGGCCAAACGCATTGCCAAGAAGAGTACAACTCGTTTTGGTCGCATGATGATCGATGTTTTACGCTACCCGGAAATTAAAGACGGCGCATACAAAGATATGTTTGAAATGGTGGGCCGCGAATATTTGGACGATGCAAAGGCAGACGGTCGCGGTGCTGTGTTGATGGCGATTCACAGTGGTAACTGGGAACTTTTAGGTGGTATTTTAGCATCCGAAGGGTATCCGTTGATCTCTGTAGCGATGAAGCAAAATGGCGATGCGGATCGTTTCATTAATGAATACAGAGAGCTTATGCATCAGCATGTTACCTATAAAACGGGTGTGCGTGAAATGGTTCGGGAACTTC
Organism: Veillonella magna; assembly: GCF_959600285.1. Lineage (NCBI taxonomy): Bacteria > Bacillati > Bacillota > Negativicutes > Veillonellales > Veillonellaceae > Veillonella > Veillonella magna. The sequence goes on from NZ_CAUGKU010000009.1 coordinate 78,124, forward strand.
AAAAGGGAAGTATGATTGGCTTGATTATGGACCAGGACCCGGGAGATAAAGGCATCTTAGTACCGTTCTTTGGCTATGAAACATTGACACCGGTCGGTCCGGCTGTGATGGGGCGTATGAAGGATGTGCCGATTATTCCGGTGATGATTCATTACGATGAATACAAGAAGAAACATATTATTACGGTATCGGCACCGTTTTATGCGGAGCATACAGACGATAAAAAAAGAGATACCGCAGTGACGCTGACAAAATTAAATGAATGGATTGAAGATTACATACGTCGCTATCCGGAAGATTGGTTCTGGCTTCACAATCGATGGAAGTGGACGCGCCGCTATTATGCGGACTCTATTGAGGTTCCTCCAGATCCAATGAAATGATAGAGAATGGATGATAGCATTTCCGTTTAACATGTAAAAATATATCGCAGTTCTTAGGGTATAAAAGATAGACCCTGAGGGCTGCGATATTTTTTTCTTGTACAAGACTATGTATATGAGATATAATAGAGAACGAATTATCACATGGATATGAATTCGGAGAAAGGAGGACCCTGATGATACTGCAACAAAAAACCTTGTGCAAGGAGATTCAGTATAAGGGGACCGGCCTTCACAGTGGCCAACCGGTAACGATGACATTAAAGCCGGCTGAAGCCAATACGGGGATAGTGTTTGTGCGAACGGATTTACCGGGTGCTCCCTGCGTAAAAGCAGTAGCAGAGAACGTAACAAATACTATGCGAGCAACAACGCTGGAAAACGGCGATGCCAAAGTAGTAACTGTGGAGCATTTGTTAGCTGCCTTTTATGGGTTGGAAATAGATAACTGTTATGTTGAGCTCGATTCACCGGAACCACCGGTCGGTGATGGTAGTGCAGAAGTTTTTGTAGGTCTGATGAAGGACGCCGGCATCAAAACATTGGATGCAGAGCGAACCTTATATCATGTGAAACAGTCACATGCCGTATATGACAGTGATAAATTTATTGCCATTATGCCTTACGATGGATTGCGCGTTACGTTTACGTCTATTAATCCGCATCCTTTATTGGGAACGCAGCAGGCAGATTTTACGGTGACGCCGGACGTATTTGATACGGAGATTGCATCGGCGCGAACCATCGGTTTTGTTAAAGAAATCGAACAACTGCAGGCGATGGGATTGGCAAAGGGCGGCAATACGGATAATGTATTGGTATATGATGATGAAACTTGCTTGTCCGTGCCACGATTTGATGATGAATTAGTGCGCCATAAAATTCTTGATATCTTGGGGGACTTATTTTTACTGGGACCTATCACTGGTCATATTATTGCTGTAAAGTCTAGTCATGCGCTGAATTCGGCGTTAGCACATAAAATACTGGATGAAATGAAGGAGGACTAATACAATGATTCTGACTGTTGAAGATATTATGGAGATTTTGCCGCATCGTTACCCTATGTTATTGGTGGATCGCATCATTGAATTGGAACCGATGAAACGCGCTGTAGGTATTAAGAACGCAACCTTTAACGAACTGTTTTTCCAAGGTCATTTTCCGGGCAATCCGGTTATGCCTGGTGTATTGCTTACGGAAGCGATTGCGCAGGTAGGCGGCATTGCTCTTCTGTATCCTGAAGAAAACAGAGGAATGACTCCGATGTTTACCGGTATTGATAAGGTACGTTTTCGTCATCCTGTTAAACCGGGTGATACGGTACGTATGGAAGTGGATATCGTTAAGATTAAAGGCCGCATGGGCAAGGTAGAAGGCCGCGCTTATGTAGGCGACAAACTGGTAGCCAGTGGCGAATACATGTTTGCTTTAGTTAAACACGAAGATAAATAAGAAATACGTAGAAATAAAGTACAATATCAGTAAAAGTATATGAATAGACTGAGAATTTGATTATTTTGCGGGGAAATAGCTTAAATTGGAAGTTCACTTTTTATAGCTTTTACACGACTCTATAAACAAGAGTAAAAAGTCGCCGTCTCGGCAGAGTAAGGAGTGACATAGATGATCGTAGTTGGCATGGAAAATGCTACTTCAAATATACATAGCAGTGCCGTAATTCATCCTGATGCCAAGTTGGGAAAAGGCGTTATCGTTGGCCCCGGTGCGGTTATCGGCGAGAATGTGGTAATCGGTGATGGCACAAAGATTGGTGCTAACGCTGTTATCGGCGGGTGGACAACCATCGGTAAGAACTGTGAAATCTATCCGAGTGCTTCCGTTGGGTTGGAGCCACAGGATTTAAAATTTAAAGGTGAAAAGAGCTTTTGTAATATCGGAGACGAAACGGTGATCCGCGAATTTGTTACCATTAGTCGAGCTACCGGCGAAGGTGAGGAAACGCGTATCGGTAACAACTGTCTATTTCAGGCATGTACTCACGTAGCTCATAATTGTATTGTTGGTAATAATGTTATCATGAGTAACTGTGCAGGCTTAGCTGGTCATGTTGTTGTTGAGGATCGTGTTGTCATCGGCGGGATTGCCGGTATTCATCAATTTGTAAAGATTGGTCGCAATGCGATGGTCGGTGGTATGGCAAAGGTTGTGCAGGATATTCCGCCGTATTTGATTGCCGATGGTCAGCCGGCTCGTGTTATCGGGCTCAATTCGGTAGGGCTATCGCGTGCCGGTATTTCCGAAGAAGTACGTCATGAATTGAAAAAAGCATTTCGTATTATTTACCGGTCCGGGTTCAGTTTGTCGCGGGCTATTGAAGAAATGGAACTGCAACTGAATTCATCGGTTGAAATTGAAAATTTATTGCGCTTCTTGCGCAATGCCGATCGCGGTATTATGCGTACGCGTCGCGATTAAACATTAAGGGGCTTAGCCAGTGATTTAATACGTGAATCATTGGTGGTCCCTTTTTTGTTGAACGGTAAGCCAAGGGGAAATATTATTAAAAATTAGATAATTATTTGATATAATAGAGTGTAACGCTTTGTTGCGTATGGAAAGCAATGCGCTTTCATATAATTAGATGATACATGACTGGGAGGCTGAAATGGCAAAAGTTGGTTTGTTGGCAGGGATTGGCAAGCTGCCGGTAGAGTTTATGCGCGCTGCACAAACAGCGGGTTACGAAGTGGTTGTCATTGCCCTGATACCCGATACGGATCCTGCGTTAGCGGAGGAAGCACAGGCGTACTATGAAATCAATGTTGCTAAAGTAAATACCATATTCAAAACACTTCATGCAGAAGGTGTTACGGAAATTACCATGTTGGGGAAAGTAACGAAGGAATTACTTTTTAAAGGACTTCGTATGCCTGACATGCGAGCCATAAAAATTTTAAGCTCTTTGCGTAACCGAAAGGATGACACCATCATGCTGGCTATCGTCGATGAGTTGGCAAAGGAAGGCATTCAGGTAGCTGACCAAACAAAATATATGAAGTCTTTAATGCCGGCACCGGGGGTGTTAACCAAAAAACAGCCTACCGAGGAACAGTTGGCAGATATTCGTTTTGGTTTTGAAGTGGCGAAGCAAATGGGTGGCCTTGATATCGGTCAAACGGTAGTCGTAAAGCATTTGGCGGTTATGGCCATCGAGGCTATTGAAGGTACGGATGCCTGCATTCGCCGCGGCGGTGAGTTAGGACGTGGCGATGCCGTAGTGGTTAAGACGGCGAAGCCTGAGCAAGACGTACGGTTTGATGTACCGGCCGTGGGCCTTCGAACAATTGAATCCATGATTGCCGGAGAATGTAAGGTGCTAGCTATTGAGGCACATCGCACCATCTTTGTAGAACAGGAAGATGTGTTGAAATTAGCCAATCGTAAAGGTATTGTTATTTGTGCCGTTGAAGGGCCGGATGAGGAGTAACGAATGAAGGTAATGTTTTCAGCCGGCGAAGCTTCCGGTGATACGCATGCGGCAAGTGTAGCAAAAGCACTTCGCCAGATCTGTCCCGACGTGACCATGTTCGGCATGGGTGGCGATCTCATGGCAGCACAAGGCGTTGATATTATATATGACATAAAAAATCTCGGCTATATTGGCATTGTAGAGATCGTGAAAGCACTACCGGAATTTTTTAAACTTCGTCGCTTTTTGAAAGAGGCTATGATGCGTGAAAAACCGGATGTTGTGGTTTGCGTTGACTATCCGGGATTTAATATGAAGCTAGCTAAGGTAGCACATGAGCTGGGAATCCCCGTGGTGTACTATATAGCGCCGACAATATGGGCTTGGCATAAAAGTCGCGGCAAGGATATTGCGAAATATGTAAGCAAGGTGGCTTCGATTTTTCCGTTTGAAGCCAAAGCCTATGAAGAGTTCCATGTGCCCGTAGAGTTTGTGGGACATCCCTTAGTGGATATTGTGCAGCCGTCTATGAGCGAAGCGGCAGCTTATGAATACTTTGGCACTGCAGAGGATACATGCAATGTATTGCTTATGCCGGGCAGCCGTAAGCAGGAAGTAATAGGACTGTTGGACATTATGTTGGACGGTGCTTCTCGCTTCTATGCGACGCATAAGAATGCTCGCTTCTTTGTACCGCGGGCGCATACGATTGATAGAGAGCTATTGGAAGAGCGCATCTGTCGATTTGATTTGCCGGTTACAATTACGGAAGGCCATACCTATGACTTAATGGGAATTTGTGATGTATGCTTGGCGGCTTCGGGGACGGCGACTTTGGAAACGGCATTGATGAATGTGCCTACCGTGTTATTGTATCGCTTATCTGCCGTAACCTATGCATTGGCGAAACTGTTGGTATCGATTCCCGATGTAGGACTGCCTAATATCGTGGCCGGTCATCGCGTCATTCCGGAATTGATTCAAGGCGACGTGACAGCCGCTAATGTGCATACCGAGTTGTGTCGCATTGTAGATAATCCCGAAGTCTATTCGACGATGAAAGAAGAACTGCGGCAGGTAAAAGAAGCCCTAGGTGCACCGGGAGCGGTGTTGCGCGTAGCGCAGGTAATTGCGGAAGTTGCTGGCGGAGGACGATAGATGGGTAGCTACAAACGATTATTAACTTATGTACGGCCATATATCGGCCGAATGATTTTTGGACTGGTTTGCATGATTATAGCGGCAGCCGCCTACTTGGTTGTACCTTGGCTTATAAAAAATGTAGTGGATAAGGTATTGGCCGAAAAAAATATGTACATGCTGAATTTAGTGGTCATTTCTATTTTGGTCGTATTTTTGGTTCGCGGATTTGCCACGTATGGACAAACCTATACGATGTCGTATATCGGACAGCGTGTTATTATCGACATTCGCGAAGCTATGTTTAAGCATCTGCAGCGACTGGATCAAGCCTATTATGATAGACGCAAGACAGGCGTCATCATGAGTAACTTGACCAATGATGTGGCGGCGTTGCAATCGGCGATTGTCGACAACTTGGTGTCCTTTATTACCGAAGGGGTTACGCTTATCGGTTCATTGGTGTCTATGTTGTACTTAGACTGGAAGCTCACCTTGGTAACCTTGGTCATCGTGCCGGTAGTGCTGGGAATTATTAATATTTTCGGTAAACGGCTGCGCATAGCAGGTCATGACGTGCAAGGGCGTATAGCGGATATTACCTCCTTACTACAGGAAACCATATCCGGTGCGCGGGTGGTGCGTTCGTTTGCCCGCGAAGGGTATGAGGTGCAGCGTTTCGAACGGGAAAACCAACGTAATTTCCGAGCAGTAATGCGAGCTACGAAGCTTACAAGTCTTCTCAGTCCGTTAGTTGAATTTTCAGCGGCAATAGCCGTTACCGTAATACTTTGGTACGGCGGTTATTCTGTTGTCACCGGTGCTATAACGGCGGGGTCATTGATTGCCTTTTTGATTTATGCTATTAACCTTTCCAATCCGGTAAAGCGATTAAGTCAGGTGTATGGTAATATTCAAAAGGCTATGGCTGCCGGCGATCGCGTATTTGCGATTCTTGATACAAAACCGGAAGTCGTGGAGAAAACCAATGCCATTGTATTACCCGAAGTAGATGGTCGCGTGCGATTTGACCATGTATCATTCAGTTACGACGGTGAGAAAAAAGCGTTGGATGATTTTTCGTTGGATGTTCCGGCCGGTAGAGTGGTGGCCATTGTAGGGCCGTCCGGTGCGGGAAAAACAACGATTGCTAATTTATTGCCCCGTTTCTACGATGCTACAGAAGGTGCGATTACCGTTGATGGCATTGATGTACGGGATGTGACATTCCAATCGCTGCGCGAGCAGATTGGCGTAGTACCGCAAGAAACGATGCTTTTTAATGCAACCATTAAAGATAATATTTTATACGGTCGCTTGGACGGAACGGATGAAGAGGTATATGCAGCGGCAAAGGCCGCCAATGCGTTGGAGTTCATCGAACGATTGCCGGAGGGCATGGACACTTTGGTCGGTGAAAGAGGTAGTTCCTTATCCGGCGGACAAAGACAGCGCATTGCGATTGCCAGAGCTATTTTAAAGAATCCGAAGATTTTGATTTTGGATGAAGCCACTTCGGCACTGGATACGGAAAGTGAAAAGTTGGTGCAAGAGGCATTGGAGCGATTGATGCAGGGACGTACGGCATTCGTTATTGCTCATAGACTCAGCACCATTAAAAATGCCGATCAAATCGTTGTACTCCGTGAAGGTAAGTTGGTAGAGTCCGGTACCCATGACGAATTAGTAGCGGCAGGCGGGTTATACCAACATCTCTATTCTGTTCAATTTGCGAGTAAAGGGTAACGGGAATGTATTGGATATATAATATACTGCTCATTATTTATTGGATCGGTCTGATTCCTGTCATCTTGTATCGACTGACATTCGAAGAAGGCTTTTATGAGCGTATTAAACAAAGTGCCGGTTTTATGCCGGATTCGTTAATGAAGAAAATTGAAGGACGACGCGCTATATGGTTGCATGCTGCTTCTGTGGGAGAAATAGTGGCAACGAGCCCTATCGTCAAGGACATTAAGAAAAAATTCCCGGAAGCCGTTGTTGTTGTTTCGGTGGTTACGGCTACAGGACATGCGATGGCGCATCGGATTATTCCGGAAGCAGAGGGAATTATATTTTTCCCGTTGGATCTACCGTTTTTGACCCGACGTATTCTTGATTTGATAAAGCCGATAACGATTTTACTGGTGGAAACTGAGATTTGGCCAAACTTTTTGCGCATTGCAGAGAAAGAAAAGATTCCGGTAATGATGGTAAACGGACGAATCAGCGATCGCAGTATGCATCGATACATGTTTATCAAATCGTTTACGCGGGAGATGTTGGGATCCATAGAGAAATTTTGTATGCAGTCCAAGATTGACTCGGAATATATTAATATTCTGGGAGCCGATAAGAACCACATCACGGTAACAGGCAATACTAAATATGACCAAACCTACGCGCAGGTAACGAAGGAAGACAAAGAAGCGTTGCAGCACGAATTCGGTTTCGGATGTAACCATCCTATTATCGTGGCCGGCAGTACCCATAAAGGGGAAGAAGAAAGTGTGTTGTCTGCCTTTAAAGTTATTTTAAAGGAATTTCCGGGAGCTCGGCTTCTCATAGCACCGCGTGAAATTATGCGCGGACATGATGTAAAAGAGCTGGCCGAAGCGCAGGGGCTTAAAGCTATCTGTCGCAGTCAGATGACGGAGCCGGTCCATGAAGGCACACCGGTAGTTGTATTGGATACTATCGGTGAGTTAGGTCGGCTGTACAGCTTAGGTGATATTATTTTTGTCGGCGGTTCATTGGTTCGCACCGGCGGTCATAATATTTTGGAACCGGCTGCTCATGGGAAACCGATTTTGGTAGGGCCGCACATGTTCAATTTTAAAGAAATTTATGCGCTGTTAAGCTCTCGCAATGCATGCCGTATGGTAAAAGATAAACGAGAACTGTTAGATGCCATGTTAGAACTGTGTCACAACAAAGAATTGCGTGAAGAAATGAGTCGTAACTGTTTAGAACTGGTACGGGAAAATCGAGGAGCTACACAGCGAAACACGGAAGAGCTGCGTAAGCTTTTTGAGGAGCATCAAATTATTCCATAACAAGAATGTGAATCGGAGGAGGCAACCTATGGAAGGGGAAGCACTATTTAAACAAATTATTAGTGGTAAAAAAAGCGGCCCCTTGGGAGCTTTGGCTCGAGGAAGCTTACTGTTGCTTAGCAAGCTGTATGCCTATGGTGTTAATAAAAGAAATGCCGCATACGATAAGGGGCAAAAGGTAAGCCGTGTAAATGCACCGGTCATCAGTGTAGGGAATATCACCGCCGGCGGAACAGGAAAAACGCCGATGGTAGCCTATTTATGCCGCGAGTTGGAACGGCGCGGATTTCATCCGGCTGTTGTCAGTCGAGGTTATAAAGCAGCAGATAACAAGCAGAGTATGGTAGTAGCACACAATGGTGAATACCGAGTAACGCCGTCTATATCCGGTGATGAGGCTTGGCTGTTGGCTCGGGGACTACAACAAGGTAGCGTTCTTATCGGCCGTTCGCGGGTGACTTCCGCAGAACTGGCCATACGGGAATTACATAGTGACGTTATCGTTATGGATGATGGCTTTCAGCATCGAGCCTTGCATAGAGACGTTGATATTGTCTTGATTGATGCAGCCAATCCGTTCGGCTATGACCATGTATTGCCCAGAGGACTCTTGCGTGAACCGCTTACCGGATTAACGCGGGCCAGCCTGCTTATCTTGACGAAGACAAACCAGGTTTCTCCGTCGACATTAGAAGTGTTGAGAAAACGCTTACAAGAATTGGCTCCTACGATTCCTTTGGCGGAAACCGTGCACAGTCCTGTGGGTGTTTCCGAGCTAGAAGCATGGGCCAAGGGAGAAGCCTTGGTTCCTTTGCAATCATATACAGATAAAAAAGTATGGGCCGTCAGCGGCATCGGTCAGCCGGAATCTTTTGTGAGTACCTTAAAGGAAGCCGGCTATGATGTAATCGGCATGAAGGCCTTTGGCGATCATCATGATTACAGTCGCGATGATGTGTTTCAAGCCGTGACGGAGGCGAAGGCAGCCGGTGCAGAGGCGATAGCTGTGACGGAAAAAGATGCCGTAAAATTAGCAGCCGTACTTTCCGAGTGTAAGACCGAATTACCGATTATCGTATTAGCAATCGGTATACAATTTACAAGCAATGAAAAAGCAGTGCAAGAAGTACTGGACAATATAAAAGGAGCTGACGATTAATGAAGGTTGTATGCGTAATTCCGGCTAGATATGGTTCCACACGATTGCCGGGGAAACCATTGGCAGATATTGCCGGTAAACCTATGATTCAACGGGTTTACGAACGAGTAAGTAAGGCGAAGCGACCGGATGCGGTTATTGTAGCTACCGATGACCGGCGCGTATATGATGCGGTAGTGTCCTTCGGCGGACAGGTGGTTATGACTCGAAACGATCATCCGACGGGTACCGATCGATTGGCGGAAGTCGCGGAAGGATTAGCGGATGTGGATGTCATCATCAATGTACAAGGTGATGAACCCTTAATCGAGCCTACATTAATCGACGAATTAGCCGATTTGTTTGCTGCGGACGATGCGCCGCACATGGCGACGGTAGGTGCTCTTTTGACGGAGGAAGAATATAATGAGCCATCGGCAGTAAAGGTGGTTTGTAATAAAAAAGGGGATGCCATGTATTTTTCTCGTTCCCTTATACCGTATCCGCGACATAATTTTGTTAATAGCCCTCTTAAACATATCGGTATTTACGCATACAGCAAACCTTTTTTGCTACAATACGCAACGATGGAACCTACACCGGCAGAACAGACAGAGTCATTGGAACAGTTACGAGCCTTGGAAAATGGCTATACTATTCGTGTAATTCCTACACAGTCTCGCTTTGTTGGTGTTGATACACCGGAAGATTTAGCATTAGTTAATCGTATTTTTAAAGAACAACAGGTATAATAAATAACGGAAAATGAGGTAGATACGAATGAAAGAAGTGAAAATAGGTAACTTAACGGTAGGCGGTGGCAAAGGACTGTTTTTGTTGGCAGGACCCTGCGTTATCGAGGATCCGGAACGCACATTGATGATTGGTCACCGTACAAAGGAAATTTGTGATCGCCTGGGTATCCCGTATATTTTTAAGGCTTCCTTTGATAAGGCAAACCGTTCCAGCTACAGCTCCTTCCGTGGTCCCGGACTCGAAGAAGGCTTAAAAATTTTGGCGCACATTAAAAAAGAACTTCAGGTCCCGGTAGTCAGTGATATCCATTCGGTGGAACAAATCGAACCGGCTGCAGACGTGTTGGATGTGTTACAAATTCCGGCGTTCTTATGCCGTCAAACTGATTTAGTGTACGGTGCCGCTAAAACAGGAAAATGCGTTAATGTGAAAAAAGGGCAGTTTATGGCACCGAAGGATATGATTAACGTATTAAAGAAGATGGAAGAAGCAGGAAATGAAAACCTTATGCTTACCGAACGCGGTGCAAGCTTTGGTTATAACAACCTAGTGGTAGATATGCGCTCCTTCCCGATTATGCGCGACTTTGGTTATCCGGTTATTTTTGATGCTACCCATAGCGTACAGCTTCCGGGCGGGGCAGGTACAAAATCTTCGGGGCAACGCGAATTTGTTCCCTTCCTTTCCCGTGCAGCGGTAGGTGCCGGTGTGGACGGACTCTTTATGGAGGTTCATGATAATCCGGAAGAAGCGCTGTCCGACGGACCGAATATGGTTCGCCTCGATGATTTGGAAGCAATATTACGTGATTTAAAGGCAATTGATACTATAGTTAAAGGCTAAAAGGAGATTGGCTCCATGAATGTATTAGAACAAGCAGCACAGGTGCTCCATGAAGAAGCACAAGCAATAGAAAAACTCATTGACACGTTGGACAACAGCTTTGTAGAAGCAGTGACGATGATATTGGGCTCTAAAGGTCGTGTAGTGTGTACCGGTATGGGAAAATCCGGACACATCGCCAGAAAAGTATCGGCTACACTGGCAAGTACGGGTACTCCGGCATTATTCTTACATCCCGGTGAAGGTGTGCACGGCGATTTAGGCATGGTAACGAGCGAGGATATCGTGCTTGCTTTTTCTAACAGCGGTGAAACGGCAGAGGTTGTTAGCTTATTGCCGTCGCTTCGTCGCATCGGAGCCAAATTGATTAGTGTAGTAGGAAATCGCAATTCTACCTTGGCTAAAAATTCGGATATTGTTTTGTTAGTCGAAGTTGAAAAGGAAGCCTGTCCTTTAGGTTTGGCTCCGACAACCAGTACAACGGTGGCCTTGGCACTGGGCGATGCCTTGGCTGTATGCTTGTTAGACAGACACCACTTTACGCCGGAGAACTTCGCTGTTTTCCATCCGGGTGGATCCTTGGGGCGTAAATTACTGTTGACCGTAGAAAATATTATGCATAGCGGTGATAATAATCCGGTTGTTCATAAAGGATCTACGGTGCAGGATGCTCTGTTTGTAATGACGGATAAAGGCTTGGGAGCAGCTAATGTTGTGGATGAAGAAGGTCGTCTCATAGGCTTGGTTACTGATGGTGATATACGTCGTGGTCTCGATTCGGGAAGCAATTTCTTGGAATGGCCCGTAGAAGATATGATGACGTCTATGCCGCGTACGATTACCAAGGATAAACTGGCAGCAGAAGCGTTGCATCGTATGGAAAAGAATCAACCGCGCCCGATTACGGTGCTTCCCGTAGTGGACGATGATGGCATGTGCTTAGGCCTTGTACATATTACCGATTTGTTGCGCCGAGGAATCGTATGATGAAAATACAGTGTTTATTATTAGACGTAGATGGTGTATTGACGGATGGAAAATTAATTTATACATCCTCCGGAGAAGAGATGAAAGCCTTTAACGCACAGGATGGCTTGGGACTGGCATTGGCGAGACGCTCCGGTTTGCGCTTGGGGATTATTACGGGACGGACTTCGCCGATGGTGGAGCGCCGAGCAGGAGAACTTAAATTTGATTTTCTCAGAATGGGTAGCAGCAATAAAAGTGAAGCTATCCGTGAATTGATGAAAGAAACCGGTATTGATGCAAGTGCTATCGCCTATATGGGAGACGATCTTAATGATTTGGGAGCGTTTGCCATGGTAGGTCTTGCCATTGCTCCGGCAAATGCCGTGACCGATGTAAAAAATAGAGCCGACTATATTACACAGGCTTCCGGTGGTTGCGGGGCCGTGCGTGAAGCGGTAGAATATATCTTAAAAAGAGAAGGCGTATGGAATCGCCTGGTAGAGGATTATGAACGAGAAATATATGCATATGGACAATAGTGGAAGGAGGTGCGTGCCGCATGTCGAACGAATGGCAATATAATACGTTGAAATGGCTAAGTCGTATGACATGTAAGCTTTCTTACAGCACGATACTTCGCATCGGAGCTACTATCGGACCGATGTACTCTTTGTTTGGAAAAAAGCAAAAAGAGCGTGGTATTAAAAATATTATGCTGGGGCTCTCCATGAATGAACAGGAGGCAACGGCATTAATTGAACGATTGTTCAAAAATATGGGCCGTGCTGCTATGGAAATTTTATATATGCCGAATTTAACGAAAGAATTTATTTACGAGCATATTGAAATGCGTGGTACGGAACACCTGGATAAAGCGTTGGCGGAAAAGCGTGGCGTCGTTATTCTCACTGCTCATGTGGGTAACTGGGAGTGGATGGGGGCCGCCTTGGCTGCGCATGGTTATCCGTCGACAACTATTGTAAAGAAGCAGCCGAATGCACAATTTACCCGTCTTATGAATGAATACCGTGAAATGGTAGGGCTTGAAGTATTTGCGCGCGGCGGATCGGAAATGATTCGCGCCGTAAAGGCAATGAAGCAGAAAAAATTATTAGGCTTCTTAGCCGATCAAGACGGCGGATTCCAAGGTGTACCGGTTATGTTCCTCGGACAGGATTCGTCGGCCGTGTTAGGACCGGCTACCTTTGCGCAAAAATTTAAAGCGCCGGTAGTACCGGTGTTTACTTCTCGCAAAGAAAACGGACATATCGTTCATATTTTACCGCCTTTGTATTATGAGGATACGGGAAATGAAGAGGAAGATATGTATCGATTGACGGAAGAGACCGTGCGGGTAACGGAAGCCTTTATCCGTGAACATCCCGATGAGTGGTTATGGTTCCAGCATCGGTGGAACACGAAGATTCCAGAAATTGTAGATATTGAGCACAAGCTGAAGGTTAGGGAGGCCGTACATGCTAAAAAATAAAAAGATGCTAGCATTGGTAGTAATACTACTGCTTGGGCTCTGCGGCTTTATATGGTACCTCATGAGCGGCACGACACCGCAGGATGAGGATCCGACGCAACCGAAGGGGAACCTGGTTACCTTTGACGGTTCGGAGTTAAAAGAGGTAGAGAACAATCAATTAGTTTGGACATTGCGAGCTAAAAGTATGAAATTAAACCCGCAAACGCGCGAATTATACGCAACGGATTTGGAAGCCAAATATTATAAAGGAGATACTGTGATGACAGTAACCGCACCGCGCGGTCATATGGCCGGCGATCGCAGCACCTTTGAGTTGGCCGGCGGGGTAAAGGCTGTCAATACAGAGGGAGCGAATTTTACGACAGATTCCCTTGTCTTTGACAATAAAAAGCATGAGTTGACATCTGCCGGTGCATTTACACTGGTTAATAAAGATGTTACGATTACCGGTGATAAAGTAAAAGCTGATACGGTGTTGGAAAAAATAACGGCGCTGGGTCATGCAAAATTGGTTAAGCAGTAACAGGAGGAAAAACAGTGAAGAAACGAAATAAAATAGCTGCTGTGGTAGCAGTGGCTTCCTGCTTGGTGCTACCGGTATGGGCAGCGACTACGAATTTGACAATTACCGCCGATACATTATCGTACGATGGTAAGACAGGCCGTGCCGATGCGGTAGGAAGCGTTGTTATTACCCGTGAAGATAAGACTATGACAGGTGCTTCCGGGTGGTACAATACCAAAACCGAAGAAGGTATTCTTACCGGCGGTGTTAGCATGATTGGTCAGAATATGTCTATGGCAGCATCAGAAGTACATAGCTATCATAATGACGAATTCAAAGCAACCGGCAACGTACATTTACAGAAGGATAATAAGCAAGTCTACGGCGATGAAGTTACCTATAATACTTCTACCGATTACGGTGTGGTTAATGGCAATGGCAAATTGGTAATGGAGGATTCGGTACTGACCGGTGATTATATTGAAGGTTGGATGAATCAAATTAAAGCCAACGCTAAAGGAAATGTTACCTTGTTTAGTGCTAAGCATAACTTGAATGCTACGGCGGACAGCGCTGTATATACGCAGACGCCGGGACAGGAAGACGGCGTAGCTTATTTAACGGGCAACGCACACGCCGTACAGAACGGGAATGTCCTTGATGCACCGCAGTTGAAGCTGGAAATGAAAGATAATTCCGTACAGACCATGGGTGGTCGCAGTACGCTTGTCATTACACCGCAATAAGAGGAATGGCCATGTATATAGAAACGAAGAATTTAGTAAAAACGTACAAGGGTCGTAATGTAGTTGACGGCGTTAGTATTCGCGTACAGGAAGGTGAAGTAGTCGGCTTGTTGGGGCCGAACGGTGCCGGCAAGACTACTACCTTTTATATGATTGTGGGCATTGAAAAGCCCAGTGCCGGAGATATTTTCATCAGTAATAAAGAAATTACTATGATGCCCATGTACAAAAGAGCTGGGCAAGGTATCGGCTATTTGCCGCAGGAAGCATCTATCTTTCGGTCATTGTCGGTAGAAGATAATTTAAGAGCTATGCTGCAGACTACGGAGCTATCGAAGAAAGAAATTGAAGAACAAGTGAATTCTTTATTGCAAGAGTTTCATATCGATCATGTAAGGTCGCGCATGGGTATGCAGCTATCCGGCGGTGAACGTCGCCGTGTAGAAATTGCCCGTTGTATAGCGTTGGCACCGCGCTTTATTCTGTTGGATGAACCCTTTGCCGGTGTCGATCCTATTGCGGTAGCCGATATTCAGTCGATTATCCGTCATCTTAAGCAGCGCGGTATCGGCGTGCTGATTACGGATCACAATGTGCGGGAAACATTGGGGATTGTTGACAAGGCATACATTTTGAATGAAGGTAAAATTTTATTGGAAGGCACATCGGATGAAGTAGCGGATAGCCCGATTGCTCGCGAATTCTATTTGGGTAAGGACTTTAGAATGTAAGGAATGGAGGCATTACAGTTTTGCGTATACTTGATAAATATATGCTAAAGGCATTCATCGGACCGTTTTTATTCGGTATCTTTGCCTTCACCAGCATATTTGTAGGTACCGGAACCTTGTTCCGTATTGCACAATATATTACGGAATACGGGGCCTCTATTTGGGCAGTTACGAGAGCCTTTGTACTGTCGTTGCCGTCAATCGTGGTGCTTACCTTCCCTATGGCAGTGTTGTTGGCATCGCTGCTTACTTTCGGGCGATTGAGCAGCACTAGTGAGATTGTGGTAATGCGTGCCGGCGGTCTTAGCTTTTTGCGATTAGCTATGCCTATCTATATTACGGCGTTTCTTATTTCCATCGGTGCGGTTGCGTTTAATGAATATGTAGTGCCGGCATGTACGCACGCGTATCAGACGATAATCCGGGAAGAAATCAAAAAGCAGGTGACGCCGCAAGCGCAAACACATATTGTATTAAAAACAATGGATGGCGATAAAATCAATACGCTGGTGTATGCGCAGAAGTATGATCCGAAGACAAAGCAGTTGACGGGCATAGCAGCGCAAATCTTTAATAATGGCGAAGTAGCACAGATGGAACGTGCCAATACGGCAAATTGGAACGGTCGCTATTGGATTATGCACGACGGCGTTATCTATGATTTGGCGCAAAACGGATCCGGCATCGAACGCACTATGAACTTTAAAGAACAGGTGCTTCCCATTGCCAAGGATCCGAAACAGATTTCCGAAGAGCAACGGGATCCGGAAGAAATGACCATTAAAGAATTGCGTCATCAAATTGATGCGTATAAATCCAATTATGTATCCACGACTAAATTGGAAATGGAAATGTATCAGCGGTTTAGCATTCCTATTGCCAGCTTTGTATTTGCTTTGGTCGGTGCGCCGTTGGGATTACAAAAACAGCGATCCAGTTCGTCTATCGGATTTGGACTCAGTGTGTTGATTATATTTGTGTATTACGGAGTTATGACCTTTACGGCAGCTCTCGGTAAAGGCAATGTATTACCGCCGTTAGTAGCGGCGGCCATTCCTGACACCTTGGGCGTTATCGCCGGTTTATGGCTTAACTGGCGCGTTTCTAAATAACGAAAGGAGGTTACTATGCTTGTAGGCTTACGCATCATTATTATAGTCGCGATTATGGGTGGTATTATTGCCTTTATCGGCGATAAATTAGGAACTAAAATCGGCAAGCGACGGATGTCACTATTCGGGCTGCGGCCTAAGCATACCTCCATTATCGTTACGATTGTTACAGGTATTCTTATCGCAGCGGCTACCTTGGGAATTTTAAGTATTGCGTCCCAGAATGTGCGCACCGCTTTATTCGGGATGGAACAGCTGAAGGAAGAAATGCGAGCCCTTAATGCCAGTGTTGAATCCAAGAATAAGGAATTGGAACAAAGTAAAAAGGATATCGAAGCGAAAACAAAAGAATTAACTACCGTGAAAGCAGATATTCAAGCTACGCAAGCCGAACTTGACGAAGCGCGGGCAGCCCGTGATGCCATGAGCGGGCAATTAGTATCCGTACAGGATGCGTACGCCCAAGCCGAAGCAAAGCTGGCTAATTCTCAATCGGAAATTAAAGGGCTTGAAGAAGAACGTAAAAATTTGGAATCCCACATATCCGACCTACAGGTGACGATGAAGAGCTTGGAAGAAGGGATTACACAAATGCGTGAAGGCACGGTGTTATTCCGCGTTGGTGAAGTACTGTCCGGTGCATTGGTGCGTCCGAATTTGACGGAAGCAGAAAGCGAAGCGGCGATTGCGCATATTCTTAACGACACGAATGGCTTAATCCTAAAACGATTGGGCATTGATGACGATAAGACGGTTATCTATGTAAGCCGTGCCAATGTGCAAGAAGTGGCGAAACAGATTGCGGCATCGAAGGAACCGATGACGATTCGCATCAGTGCGGCAGCCAATATTATATATGGCGAAGCAGCCTTAGCAGAGATTCGTGCGTATCCGTATGCACAGATTTTCCACCGCGGCGATGTTATATACAGCAGTGTCGTGCAAGGCGGAAATGATGCGCAGTATGCAGTGTTGTCTTTCTTAAAGGCAGTCAATGCAGAAGCAAAATCGAAAGGTGTATTACCGGATCCGTTGAGCGGTGATGTAGGATCATTGCCGGGGGATGAACTGTTTGAAACCATTCGTCAGTTGGAAGACATAAACGGGCCGGTCAAATTAGAAGCGATTGCCCGTGAGGACACGTACACCGATGGACCGGTACAAATCGAATTGAAAATTCATCGGTAAGATATAGTAAGTTAATAACGAAATACGATGGGAGCCGTCATAGCGGTAAGCAGATGATCGACAACGATCACGCCTACAGCTATGACGGTTTTTTTGTATCGAGATTTTATGTTACAATAGAAAAGCACAGATTTTTGAAAGGAGCGGATAGTATGCTGATTATAGCGGTTGATCCGGGTAATGAAAAAACGGGGATAGCTTGTCTTTCTTATGATGGCACGTTGTACGAAAAAAAGATTGTTCCCAGTCAAACCTTAGAGGACGCATTGATGGCTATGGTGCAACGAGCGCAATCGGATAATCACGGGGTAACACATTTGGTGTGCGGTAACGGTACCAATCATAAGAAGCTGTTTACCGTAGTGCAGCGAGTAGCTGCTAAGGCGCAGTTACCGGCGGCACTTACCGATGAAGCACATACGACGGAAGAAGCGCGCAAGCGGTATTGGGATTATAATCCGCCGAAGGGATTAAAACGATTTGTTCCTCGCGGCATGCTCTATCCGCCGGAACCGGTAGACGATTTCACTGCTTGGATAATTGGAGAACGATTTTTACAAAAGGAGGGGCTCTATGGCAGCTACGTATAAACGATCGAAAAATTTAACATGGAAGGACTATGTACTGCGATACATTATGATTATCATTGGTGCCGCGGTTTACACATTCGGACTGGATGTATTTTTGGTACCGAATCATATTATCGACGGTGGCGTAGTCGGTATATCCTTGATGGCAGCTACCTTATCGGGATACTCCTTCAGTTTTTTTGTAGTCCTGATTAATATACCGTTCTTGTATATAGGGTATAAGCTCATCGGTAAACGATTTACCATTGCCACCTTGTTCGGGATTTTATGTATCTCCCTGTTCTCGCTGTTGATGCATCAGGTCAATCCGGTAACGATCGATCCTTTCCTCGGAAGTATCTTCGGTGGTATCATACTCGGTATCGGGGTTGGTCTCATCATACGCAACGGGGGCTCTTTGGATGGTACAGAAGTAGTAGCTATTATCTTGGATAAGAAAAGTACTTTTTCCGTCGGTGAAATTGTAATGGGCTTCAACCTTTTTATTTTAGGGGCCGCCGGTTTTGTTTATAGCTGGAACAGTGCTATGTATTCATTGATTGCCTATTTCATTGCTTATAAGATGATCGATATTACCATTACCGGTCTGGAAGAATCCAAGGGCGTTATGATTATTACCGATGAACCGGAAGCTATCGGCGAAGTGCTCATGCATCGCTTGGGGCGCGGTGTCACGGTGTTGTATGGTGAAGGTGGATATTCAAAACAACCTAAAAAAGTGTTATACTCAGTAGTAACGCGTCTGGAAATTACCAAGCTGAAAGATATCGTGTATGAAAAGGATGAAAATGCATTTATCACTATTACGGACGTACATGATGTATTCGGTGGTCAGTTTGGTAAAAAGACGATTCACTAACAGCATGTGCGGAAAGGAGCACAAACGTATATGGAAAAGGATAAATCCGTAGGCAGTCAGATTTTGCATGAAATTTGGGAGTGGGTCTATGCCATTGTCATCGCGCTGGCAGTAGCCATGGTTGTCCATATTTTTGTCGGACAAATCACGCGCGTATCCGGTGAATCCATGGAAAACACCTTGCACAACGGTGATTTCTTGGTTGTTTCCAAATGGAGTCACCTGCAAAATAAAGTGCCGGATTACGGACAGATTGTTATTATCGACAGCCGTGTTAACCGACCACGCACTTGGAAGGATGATGTTACCGATGTAGCCGGTAATTACGTGGCTATTTTTTCATCAAAAGCAGAACAACATAATGCGTGGGTAAAACGTGTTATCGGTCATCCCGGCGATGTGTTGGAATTTAAAAACGGTCATGTATGGCGTAACGGTGAGGAATTAGAAGAACCTTACACAAAGGATGTGACGATGGACTTTTCACGGGCAACTCCGATAAAAGTGCCGGATAACTGCGTGTTCGTCATGGGGGATAATCGCAATCATTCGAGCGACAGCCGTTTTATCGGACCGGTTCCCATCGATCATGTATTGGGCAATGTAGTCTATGATTTTAATTTGTTCAGATAACAGTTAATTGGTTTGGGTAGTAAGAGATTAAGATAGGAGATTTGTGTGAAGCAGGTAGCGTATTCTTTACAACGTGGCATAGATAGCCAAATGCATTTTTTATTAGGATTTAGCGGTGTCGTAGTAGCCGCTGCCGTCGATCGCGTGCTTGATGGGGTAGATGCGATGAAAAAACTGGTGCAGATGCAGGAAAACTTTGCTGTCATCGAGCATCAGGTAGATGTTATTGACGAAGCTATGCGCACGGTGATTAATGCAGAAGCAATGCTCATTGGAGAGTCTAAGAAAAAAGCCATCGAAGAAGGAGAAAAACGTCGTCGCGCTGCGATTGATGCGGTAGTGGGACATGTGGACGAATTGGTGCAGCTCATTGCAACCATCCGCAATGAAAGCACGCGCATGTTCTTGGATGAAGCGGCGCGAAGCTTAGACATGACGATACGATTCTTATTCCGCCTGGTGATTTACTTAGAAGAGATGCGTGTTAAAACCGATATGCCTCTCGACATGTGGGAAATTTTGAAAAAGCAAGGGAACGTAAGCTATCGCCTGTCGATGACAGAGGAAGAACAAATCGGTGTGATGAATTGTATCGAAGCCGGTGTTCGCTTTGTTGTGGATGAAATGGATATGATTATCCGACACAGTGTAGTAAAAAAAGCAATTACCGGTAAGCGTATCCCGATTAAAGCGGCTCTCGGTAAAATGCAGACAGCCTGTGAAGAAATCGAAGAAAAATTATCTAATGCGCCGACAGCCGTAGTGGCAGCCGAACTTTTTGAGCAGTGGTATGCTATGGTAGGCTTACAAAATAAATTGGCCGAACAGGTGCTAAAAGTTATTCGTGTACTCGATGAAGCGGCGGATAAGGAAAATAATTTGGAACAAGCATCGGCTATGCTTAACAGCCATACGAATATTCTCGGCTATGGATTAGCCGGAATTTCTATGCTCTTCAGTACGATGAATCAAGAAAGCTGATGTTTAATAATCCTGTAGTATAGGTATAGAGTTGCTGTGAAAGGAAGTCGTATGATGACTGGTTCCGAGAAAAACAAACGGGTCATGGAAAAGAAAATTAGGGCTGTAGGGTGGTACTTTATAGTGGATGTATATGGAGATCACCTTATTTCTTGTATAGATAGGATGCAAGAAGTCATAGACAGATATAGAACAGATAACCGGTTATGTAGTGAAGAAAAGTTGGGACCGGGGATTGATTTTATTCTGCATCTGAACGTGTGGCTCAGACTGATTGAAGACGCCAGTTGTTTGGGAACAGAACTAAATACTTCAAGCGTGAAATTAACTAAAAGAAAACGACAACAAAAGGAAGAAAAATTCCATCTGTTGTTAGGAGCAACAAAAAGACTAGTAAAACGATTAGTCGAAGATGTTGAAGATACGGCACACATTTATAATGGGGATTTACGGACAGATATCAATCTGTTATTGATGGAAGTAATAGTATTAATTGATGTACTTACACATGAACCGGACGAGAGAAAACACCATTTGCTGCCCATCAATTATGAAGAACCAATTAGTGATGAGTGGTCGATACAAGTATTGACGTATGAAGGAATGCCGGGAGCGCTAGTTGTAAGAGGGATAATGGGATTAATTATGAAAATGCAAGACCGTGTTTTGGCTATTTTGCATAAAATTCAGAATAAACAACCACCCATAGAAATCGATGAGGAGCCACTAGTGGCATATGAAAAAGCAGCAAAACGTTTTAATGCCTTTGCCTCAACCAAACGAGCGGAGCCGGTGAAGTTAATAGACTTGGCAAAAGAAATATCTTATGCAGTAGTAGCGGGGAAAAAGCTTGGGGTTCATACTTTGCGGTGGATGAAAGAATTAGATGGGATGATTTCCAATGCCGATGAAGTGGATACGGAAGAGTTGAGTGACATGAGCTATTCTTTGTATTTGCTTTCTTGCTGGACGGTGTATATACCGCGCTTGATGGGAGAGTACATGGAGGTGGACATAGATTCGCCGCTTCATACAAAGGGAAACAATAAGATAGTACTTTCGTAATCATCAGTACGGTGTGTGAATGTAAGATGTGTTGATAATAGAATCGGCAAAATTTACCGGTAATGATGATGTAAAAATAGGCAATACGAAAGATGTACCGGCAAAGGTACCGGCAATACTACCGGCAAAGGTTAGGGTAAAAAGTTACGAAACTTTTGCACCTATACTTAAACTAAACGAAACTAAACTAAACATCTCTAAAGAAAGTACAAAGAAAGGTAGCGAAGCTATCCTTGAACAACCCCAAAATAAATTAAAAAATGCAGAAGAGGGATTCGTTGTTTTGCCAACGCCATGGACAAAAATGACGTACGTTGCATATGTAAAAAACGAAAACTCTTTACAAACTTTTGGTTTCATGGTAATATACGTATAGATTCGATGAGCGAACGAAAGCAAGATATTGATAACAGGTACAACATTTGTGAGGAAACGTGGACACTCCATCTAAGGAAATACCTCGAGTCGATGGACGGCGAGTAGGGAGCGAAATGGAATCGACATTTAGTTTTTTTCTATTTCATTCCGAAAGGGGTATTTACAATGAAAAAACGTTTTGCAGCCGTATTTGCAGCAACTGCTGTATTGGGTGTAACTACTGCATTCGCAGCTAACCCGTTCTCCGATGTAACTCCGTCCGATTGGGCATACCAGAGTGTTTCCCAGTTGGCAGCCGCTGGTGTAATCAACGGTTATCCGGATGGCACTTTCCAGGGCCAGAAAAACATCACTCGTTACGAAATGGCTCAGATGGTAGCTAAAGCAATGGCTAACGAAGCTCGTGCTAATGCTGAACAGCAGGCTATGATCAACCGTTTGGCTGACGAATTCTCCAGCGAATTGAACAACCTCGGTGTTCGCGTAGCTAACCTTGAAAACAAAGTTGGCAACGTTAAAGTAACCGGTGATATGCGTTTGCGTTATAAAGGTTATGAAAAAGAAGGGCATTTTACTCGTGAAGATGGCTCCAATAAAGATGCAAAATCTAAGTTTGACTTCCGCGGTCGTATCCAGTTCAATGCTACAGTAAATGAAAATACCAGCGCTACCGTTCGTTTAACCACTGATGATCGTGAGTTTGGTAACTCTGCTGAAGGTAACGATGCTAAAATCGATAATGCATATGTAACTCATCACTTTGGTAAAGACTTCAGTTTGACTGCTGGTCGTTTCGATGCTTTTATCGGTAACGGTTTGATTTACGACGATGTATTTGATGGCGCTTCGTTAGCATATAATGGTGAAAAGGTTAATGCTAGTGTAACCCATGGTTACTTTATGGCAGGCAATCTTTTCAAAGGCATTGTAAACGAAAAAGATAAGGCACAGACTGTCGATTTCGAAAATTTGACTACTGATAAGAATTTATCCGCTACAGTATTCCAAGTAAATGGTAAGATTGGTACTCATGCTACTTTAGGTGCCTTCTATGCCTTAGCAAATCAGAATGGTGAAAAGTGGGGCGAGGACCTTGATATCTATGGAGCTTCCTTAGACCTTAACTTCAACAAAGTATGGGTTGGTGGCGAGTATGCAACATTCAAGAGTGACTTCAAAGACTTCGATCCTGACTATGGCAATGACAATGATGCATGGGTAGCAGGTATCGGTTATGGCGATTATGATATGTCCAAAGAAGGTACTTGGGGTGTTAAAGTTCAGTACTTCGATGAAGGCAGATACTCTCCGGTAATCAGTTCTACGTTCGTTCAGCCATATAGCCGTGATTACAAAGCTTGGATGGCTACGGTAAACTATGCATTGGCTAAGAATGTAGGCCTCTCTGCGTACTATGCATTCAACGCTGAAGATCAGAATGGTGAAGATCTTGGTGATTTCTACCGTGCACAGCTTAACTACAAATTCTAATCTTAGACTTGTAGCGTAAATAAAAACAGAGTCTCGAAAGAGGCTCTGTTTTTTTGTATGTGAAGAGAGACTAAGAATAGTGTTTTCGCTATAGAGTCATATAAACAAGCCGTAGTAGGAGAATGTGGTCTCTTACTACGGCTTGTTAAGTAGTGGTAGATTTACAATGAGTAGTCTCTCGACTCATAAATTGTAATCACATTTTATTTTTTCTATATCATCTACCGATAGTTCTGCAAGCTCGGCGATTACATCAAGGGGTAAATTTTTCTTAATCATAGAAATTATAAAACGAAGCTGTTCTTTTTGTACGCCCTCCTTGATACCTTTTTGCATTCCTTCTTTAAGGCCTTTTTGTATCCCTTTCTGTATCCCTTCTTTCATGCCTTCTTCAAGTCCAATATTCCGGGCAATTCGTTCACGTCTTTCGATTTCCATTGCGTATGTCATATATGATTTCTCCATTTCTTTGTTCTCTTTTACCTTAGTTACTTCTTCGTTGATTTCATTTACAAACGTTCCTTGCGGGGCATGACCGTTAATGTATTGTAAGAAATAAAAAATATCATCATCTAAGTCCGAATACGGAAATGTATCCGGAGACTCGTAAGGAATGACGGCAGTACTATTAAGAAATAATTTCGTCGTTCCATCATTGAGTTCCAGGTTTGTATCTTCAAGACAAAGGTTCCGAAATGTATACATCGGACGACCTAATCCAAATAGATCAAAGGTACAGATAAAGATGATATATGTAGAATTGAGTTCTGCATAGTTGCGACCTTTATTGATCAGATCCATATCAATCATGCCTTGATAGTAGCGAGTACGGCGGATGAGTTCATCATCCAGTGGATTGGAACATTGCATTTCAATATCGTAAACACGTCCTGTGTTATCGGTGACGTATACGTCCAATCGGACGCTTTTACTATCGCGACGAATGACGATTGACTTTTCTGCTTCTGGGAATTCAATGGACTGAATGGTGATACCTAAAATTTTTTCAATCAATCGTTTGCAAATGCGTTTGTTATGCATTACTTTTTCAAATAGAAAATTTTCTGTAATCGTCACATCTTGCCATGATGGCATAAGGTATTGATGTGTACCGTAGCGTTTAGTACCTTCGTGTACTAGAATTTGAGATGATGCTTCATAAGTTTGATACGCCCAATTTTCATGCATTGAAGCAATAGGCTTTGCTGTGTTCATTTGAATACACTTCCTTTTCCTCATTGTAGCATCGCTAAAGGAAATTGCAAAATGAACAGTGGGAAAGTTGTGACTGCCAGTGTAGTCTTTTCTCATATTTATTATAGCAGAGGAATGTTTGTAGCTACATTACTATTTTGGAAAGACTGATAGATTAATAAAAGATTTATGACTCTTCACATACAAAAAACAGAGCCTCTTTCGAGACTCTGTTTTTATTTACGCTACAAGTCTAAGATTAGAATTTGTAGTTAAGTTCTGCACGGTAGTAATCAGATACATCATTACCCTGCTGATCTTCACCGCTGAAGGTTGCGTAAGCGGAAAGACCCACATTCTTGGCTAATGCATAGTCTACAGTAGCCATCCATGCTTTGTAGTCAGCATTGTACGGCTGGTTCCAAGTGGAGCTGATTACCGGAGAGTATTTTCCTTCGTCGAAGTACTGAACTTTAACACCCCAAGTACCTTCTTTAGCGATATCATAGTCGCCATAACCGATACCTGCTACCCATGCATCCTTATCGCCTTCGCTAGCAAAGTCGTCTTTCCAAGTAGCATATTCGCCACCAATCCATACTTTGTTGAAGTTAAGATCTAAAGAACCGCCATAGATATCGTTGTCAATTAACTTGTTACCGATTGCATAGAAGCCACCTAAGGTTGCGTGCGTACCCAATTTAGCATTAGCTTGCATCAAAGTGAAGGAAAGATTGTCATCAGCATCTTTAGTACCAAAGCTGTAACCATCAGCGTAATCACGATCATTTGCTTCGGTATCAAACAAGCCACCAGCCATGAAATAGCCATGTGCTACAGTAGCAGTTACTTTATCACCAGCATAAGTTAATGCAGCACCATCGAAGGTATCATCGTATACCAATCCATTACCAACGAACGCGCCAAAACGACCAGCAGTTAAATTAAAGTCCTTACCAAATTTATGGTTTACGTACATGCGATCGAATTCCACGTCGCTGGAAGATGCATCACCAAATTCAGTGTTACCAGTGCTTACACGAACAACTGCGTTAGTGTTTTCGTTCACAGTAGCATTGAATTGTACACGTCCACGATAGTCGAATACTGACTTCTTATCCTGGTGTTCACCAGTTTTATTAATTTGGCCTTCTTTTTCAAAGCCCTGATAACGCAAACGAACGTCGCCGGTTACTTTAACGTTGCCAACTTTATTTTCAAGGTTAGCTACGCGAACACCGAGGTTGTTCAATTCGCTGGAGAATTCGT